>JBQGDS010000051.1:0-1959 GCA_052039185.1 Flavobacterium sp. | reverse complement strand
CACCAATATGTTAATAATAATTTTTCTTGCTGTTTTTTTTACATTTACTATCTCTATATACAATTTATTGATATACTGTCAAATAATAATAGTATTTTAGCCGAAACGTTTGCTGATTTTAACTTTTTTTACGCAGAACGTAGATAATTATATGAAAAGGCTCCTTTTTTTAACTTTAATTTTACTTTCGCAATGCAGTGCTGCTAACAATAGCCAACCAATATTGGATAGCCTTGATGCAGTACTGGCAAATAAAAATGCTTATGTAAAGAAAAAATATACGCGTATAAATACCCTAAAAAGAGAAGTACACCGTAATGAGCTTAACCGCTCAAACGACAGGCTTTATACAAATTATATGGATTTATATGAAGAATATAAATCTTTTAAGTACGACTCTGCCTATTATTATATAGAGCAGGCAAAAACCACCGGTTTCCGCCTTAAAAATCCTGAATACATTTCGCGTGCCCGTATAAAAGAAGGCTTTGTACTGCTATCTTCGGGATTATTTAAAGAGGCTATTGATACTCTAAAAAGCATTGATGCCGATAAACTCGAAAAAAAGTATAAAGCTGAGTTTTACACTGTAAAAGCCCGCGCTTTTTATGACCTGGCCGATTATAATCATGACCCACGCTACAACATGGATTATATAAGGCAGGGCAATATTTTTCTTGAAAAGGCGCTAACCTATATTGAGCCTAACACTAATGAATACTGGTCGGCTGAAAGCCTGCAGCGCCTTAAGCAACAGAATATAAAGGGCGCACAACAGGCATTTTCATACTGGATAAAGAATTTTAAGCTCCCCCCTGACCATTATGGTATAGCAACGTCAAGCCTTGGGTATATATACTCTGAACAAAAAAAAACAGGTAAAGCCATATATTACCTTGCCCTTGCCGCAATTGCCGATGTTAAAAACGCTACTAAAGAAACTGTGGCGCTTCGCAACCTGGCCAATGAGCTTTTTAAGCTTGGGCAGCTGGAAAAAGCCAATCATTACATAAACCTGGCTATGGATGATGCCACATTTTATGATGCACGCCACCGCAAAATTGAGATATCCACCATACTGCCTATAATTGAGAAAGCCCAGCTGAACAAGGTTCGTGACAAAAATGATATGCTTGAAAAAATAGTGATACTGCTTGCCATCCTGGCATTTATCATTATATTTTTCCTTATTGTAATATTTAAGCAGCTAAAGCACAGGAATGCATCGCGTAAGGCAATGGCCGAATCGTACACTACACTTCAGGAAATGAACATAAATCTTAGTGAGGCCAATACCATTAAAGAAGAATATATAGCTTATTTTATTAAGGCTACATCAGGCCTTATCAATAAAATAGACCAATTGCAAAAAACTACGATACAGAAGATAATATCTAAAAAAACAGACGACGTTATCAGCAGCCTTAAACGCTACAATGTTAAGGCAGAGCGTGATAGCCTCTATCATCAGTTCGATGAAATATTCCTGAAACTGTTCCCTACATTTATTACCGATTTCAATAAGCTTTTCCCTCCTCAACATCAATGTGCATTAAAAAAGGGAGAGTTACTCACCACCGAGCTCCGCATTTTCGCACTGTACCGTCTTGGTATACAGGACGGAAACCAGATAGCCGAATTTCTGGAACTTTCAGTATCAACTATCTACACCTATAAAGCCCGTGTAAAAGGGCGTTCTTATAATAAAGAAACTTTTGAAGACAGCATTATGGCAATAAAAACCATATAAAAAAGGCTGCCATGGGCAGCCTTTTAAATTATTATCACAAATTATTTACCTGCAGTAATCACTGTGCTGTGAACCGCATCTGTAGATATTTTAATATTCATATCCATACCTTGTGCCGACATTGCCATCTGCATGGTAGTAAGATTTTTAAACTCGGTAGGATACTGATTATTTATGTCATATACCATAGTTCCCTTTCCTGAGCCGCT
>JBQGDS010000050.1:0-3940 GCA_052039185.1 Flavobacterium sp. | reverse complement strand
AAACAAAATACTGAAGTCTCCACCATTTTTAAGCGCATAGGGCATTTTAACTTTGCAGTATAATATTAGATATAAATAGTAAAAATGGAACAACAAAAAATAGCCCTTGTTACCGGTGGAAGCCGCGGACTGGGCAAGAACATGGCAGTTGCACTGGCTAAGAAAGGGATTGGCGTGGTGCTGACCTACAACAGTAATAAAACTGAAGGCGAACAAACCGTAAAAGAAATTGAGGCACTTGGGCAAAAAGCCGCTTTATTACAGCTCAATGTAGGTGACAGTAAATCGTTCATTACTTTTTTTCAACAGCTTGCCGATGTGCTTAGAAACACATTTAATACTGATAAGTTTGACTTCCTGGTAAATAATGCCGGGATAGGTTATTACATACCACTGGCTGAAATGCCTGAAGATAAGTTTGATGAGTTGGTAGATATTCATTTTAAAGGTACTTATTTCCTGAGCCAGAAAGCCCTGCCATTATTAAATGATGGCGGAGGTATTGTAAATATATCATCAGGGCTTACACGCATTACACAGGTAGGCTCATCAGCCTATGCTTCTATGAAAGCCGCTGTTGAGGTGCTTACCCGTTATATGGCTAAAGAGCTGGGTTCGCGAAAAATTCGTGTAAATGTAGTTGCCCCCGGCGCTATTGAAACCGATTTTGGCGGTGGCCGCGTACGCGATAATGCCGACATCAATCAATTGATTGCTTCGCAAACGGCGTTGGGCCGTGTAGGACTACCTGATGATATTGGTGGTGTTGTAGCTTTCCTGTGTAGTGATGATGCCGGCTGGATTAACGCGCAGCGTATTGAAGTGTCGGGCGGGCAGTTCCTTTAAGAGTCATATAATGAAGTCTCAGCAGCGATAACCCACTTTTCGCCATCATGTTGCAGCAGCACTATACTTTTAGCAGTAAACTTTGTTTTATATTCTTTGTCCTGAAATTCCTGCCAGGCCTTTTCAAATTCGGCATATCCCCAATCCCTGTAACCAATAGTTATGTGTGGACTAAAAGTATTTTCGTGATGACTGAGCTGAATTTCCGGATATGCTTTTTGAAATTCGTGTATGATTGATGATTGTAAAGCAGCCAATGAATCATTTAGTTCAGGATGTACAAACAGTACAGGGTTTTTAAGGTTTGGGAATGCCCCAAAACCATTAATGTCAATAATAAACGCAGATCCTGGGCGAAGGTTTTGAAACCATTTTAACATATCTTCGTGATCTTTAACAGGCAGTTTAAAGGGTGCCTTAAGGGTAATGTGTGGCATTGTCCTTAAGGCGCTCTTGCTGTTATAATGGGTTGCAATGTGTTTTTTGAATGCAGTTACCTCTGCCGAAACTTTTTCCGGTAACAGGATGGCGATAAAATACATATTGTGTGGCATTGCACCATTTTTTACAAATATAATCAGTATTAGGCTACAGAGGAACCTTCTTCCTGGTTTAAATACGCTTTGTTTTCTGTGTCTGTCTTTCCTTCCAGCGCATCAATAAATCCTGAAAGATGGTTAACTTCAACATGGTCCATAATCACAATTTTGTACCACTGGTTATGACTGTCATGTTTTTGGGGCACCAGGCAAAAACGGTTGGCCACTTCCCCGGGTATATGTTTTGCCCTTATGGTCACAATGTTCATATACGGCTCACGGAAATACTCAACACCCATAGCGTCCAGCTCACGGCATAGCCAGTCGGTACGCAGCAATAGTATTTTTACCTTTTCATGCCAGCCATGCGGGCCATAGGTAAACAGTATAGACCATACTGCTACGGCATTATAACCCGGGCGGCTGCCGCATAATGTAAGATCCATGCCTTCTACATACTCTGCCTCGCGGGTAAGTACATATTGCATAAGGCCTTTACGGCATAAAAATATACCTGTACCATAGGGCGCCTGGAGCATTTTATGTGCGTCTATAGTTATAGAATCTATTGCGGGATTTTCAAAATTCAGGCGGCTGCTTTCATTGCTGAAAGGATATACGAAACCGCCATAGGCAGCATCAATATGAATTTTATATTTCAGGTTGTATTTTTCAAGCAGTTCGGTATATACCTCCACACCATCTACCGAACCAAACATAGTTGTGCCCATATTTACCATCACTATAAAATATTTTTTGCCGGCCATGCGTGCTGCCATAATAAGCCCTTCAAGCGCTACATCATCAATATAACGGCTTTTATCGTGCACGGGGACTTTAATGTTTTCAATCATGAGCAGGTTAGCACCCTTAGCTACAGAGTAGTGTGTGTCTTCGGTTGCAATTATGGCAATCTCCTCGGCTTTTGCATCCAGTTCCTTCATAAAGTAGTTACGGTATATCCATAAGGCTTCAATATTAGCTTCGGTACCTCCTGGTGCAATGTAACCGTCAAAAGCGCCCGGCTGTGCCTTAAAAATGTCAACAGCAATAACATTCAGTACCTCGCGTTCCATTTCCTGGGTGCCTTTAAATGCTTTTTCTGAAGAGCCCTGGGTGTGGCATCCTATATGGTTGGGGTTGGCTACAAAGGTCTGCAGTACGGGAGCATCGTTTAAAAAAGGCGCATCGTCATAAAAAACCCTTCCGTCAAGCTTTGATGCCGGGTAGCCGAGGGAAGCATCATTGCTGAAGTCTACATTTTCTTCAAGCGCCCTTTTTATACGGGCTGCCCTGTCCTGTTTTGATAATTTTTTCCAGTAGGCCATAATTTCAGTATTTGTTATTGTCAAAATAACCGCCTATTTCCGTCTAATTATATGATATTTATCAGTTTAGGATTGATAATCCGGCAAAAATGCGTTATAAGTTTTCATGGTTTCTTCAAAATGTTAAATTTGCACCCTAATTTATTGTAAAGCAGCGAGTAATGCAGATAGATTATTTTGAATATAAGCCCGCCCCGCACCTTGCACCTTATGTAGAGTGCTACTGGCTTCATGCCACAAGCGGTAGCAACGGACAGGATTCCCCCGTGCAGTGCTGCCTGCCTTTGGGTATGCTCGAGGTTATAATGCACCCGCACGATAACGTGGCCGATATTTTGCTGGATAATGAGTGGCATCCGCTGCCTGCATCGCTTTTTCACGGTATGTATAACAGTGCCGTACACTGGAAAGTAAAAAGCCCTGCCACGCTTTTCGGGATATGCTTTAAGCCGGAAATGTTCCATCATTTGTATAATGTACCTGCTGCATCATTGTTCTGTAGCTTTATTGAGTTGGGGGAGTTTCTGGGTAAAGAAGCGCTTGCCCTGCCCGAATCGATAAAAGGATTACATTGTCCTGAAGATATGGTGGCGCAGGCCAACCTTTTCCTTTCGCAACGCCTTACTGCCATGAAAAACGAACGCAATTATGTGGTTGATGCGGCTACTATTATCCGTAATACCCGTGGCAGCATAAGTATAGAAGAAGTAAGCAATAAGGTAAATGTAAGCTTACGGCAGCTGCAGCGCGGCTTTAAGGACCAGTTGGGTATTACTCCCAAAAGTTACCTCCGTATCATACGTTTCCGCAATGCGTTGGCCTCACTTCGTGAAAATACTATTGACTGGGGTGAAATTACATATGGCCTTGGCTATGCCGACCAGGCACATCTTATCCGTGAGTTTAAAGAGTTTGCCGGCGAATCGCCTAACGCAGTAGTGAAAAATGCTATACATTACCACAAAAAGCCTTTTGAGCTTACCTGCAACGAGCCAGCTTTGTAATACAATACGCTTTCTCTTTTCCATTTAATTTTCATTTATATGCATGATGTCGCATTTTTTCAATCACAGGAAAAAATGCTGTTTGATATTTGCAGTCCAAGAAAATGAAAATGAAAAAGCTTTTTAAAATAATAGGGATAGTTCTGCTGGTAGTAGTTATGCTATTGCTTGCTGGTGTGGCGTATCTAAAATATGCTTTACCTGATGTTGGCGATCCTGAGAT
>JBQGDS010000049.1:0-25892 GCA_052039185.1 Flavobacterium sp. | reverse complement strand
ATATGCTTTCTAGGGGTTTGGGGAATTGCTGGCTGGATGCTGTTCCAGTATCTTACAGCAGAATCTTCTGAGATCACCGTGTCATGGTTTAGTATTTTAAACTCGTTCTTCATTATCGCTTTTGCTTCTTCAGTGTCAAAGGTTTGGGATAGTAAGTATAATCCTAATGCTGCTGTAAAATATGGGCTTGGATTAATAATCATGGCTATTGGCTTTGGTTTACTTGCATTTGGATCTTATGGTATTGTAGAAGGTGTAAAAGTAAGTATGGTATGGCTGGTACTTGCATACCTGTTCCACACGCTTGGGGAATTATGCCTTTCTCCGGTAGGCCTTTCATACGTGTCTAAGCTTGTGCCGGGAAGGATGATAGCTTTCATGTTCGGTATGTGGTATCTTGCAATTGCTATAGGTAATAAGCTTGCGGCAATATTGGGTGGGCAGATCGAAAATATTACGAAGGAATACTCGTTATCTACATTCTTCCTTATTTTTACCATTGTACCTATTGTTGCCGGCCTTATAGTAATGTCATTAAACCCTGTGCTTAAAAAACTTATGCACGGCGTACGCTAAAAATTCGGCACTGTTTTTGGAAACCACAATTAAACTTTAGAATAAAAAATGAGAAAATTACTTTTAACATTGTTTGTAGCCCTTGGCGCGATCGCCACTCAGGCACAGGAAATAAAATGGATGAGCCTTGAAGATGCTCTTGCAGCACAGAAGAAAAAGGCGAAGCCTATTTTTATGGATGTATATACTGACTGGTGCGGACCATGCAAAATGCTTGATAAAAATACATTTAGCGATCCGACTTTTGCATCATACATTAATGAAAATTACTATGCGGTAAAATTTAATGCAGAAGGAAACTCAGTTATTAACTATAAAGGGAAAAAATATACAAACCCACAGTTTGTAGCCGATAGGAAAGGACGAAATGCAATACATGAATTTACGCTTTTCCTTAAAGTGAATGCTTACCCGTCAATGATGATTTTTGACAGTAAAGGCGAGGTAAAATCACCGGTTGTAGGTTACCATACGCCTCAGCAGTTATTAGAAGTGCTTAAGGCAAAATAATAAACTAATCAATTTTACAGAATCCCTTTTCGGCAGTAGCATGGAAAGGGATTTTTTGTTTTTGGCAGGTTTCAGCCCAACGCGCTATGTACGTTTTATAATTGGTGGCATCCGCAATAATTTGCTTAGGCCGTATCTGGCCGATAAGTCGCTCAAGGTTTACTTTAGGCGACTGCGTCAGGATCAATACATCAGGCCTTGTTTTGTTATCGCAAACTCCTAAACTATCCAGTAGCAGTATCTTTTTATTATTGAACCAGTACACATTTTTAAGGCTTCTTAATTTTAATTCCTGGTTGAAATTCCCTTTGTTATATGCTGTCAGGCTACGGTTGTTCGCGCCAAGGCTGTCATTAGTGTAGGCAGTAATGTTTTGCTTTTGCTTAACCGCAATTATACTATTACCCCAGTTGTTAAAAACTACAAACTCACTACTGTTCCCCGCATTTTGAGATGTCACCATAAATAACACCTGAAATACAATGATTGAAGAAAGCATACTTACAGCACGCAGGTATGTTTTCTTATAAAGAAGATAAACCGTGGCTATTATTACCAAATAAAGGCTAATGTTGAGAAGCATTGTGAACGGAATATCTTTCAGCACAAGTTTATCGAATGATGCTATCCAGTAAGTAAAGTTATTCATCCAGTCGATAAGTAATAAAAGGAGTTTGCCGATTAACAGTGCGGCATCAGGCCAGATAAAATTAAGTGCCAGCACAATTATACCTACAATCAGTATAATGGTTGACAGCGGTACAACTACAACATTGGCCAACAGGAATAATACAGGGAACTGGTTAAAGTAATAAAGGCTTAAAGGCAAAACACCTATTTGTGCCACCAGAGATATCAGTACCGTATCGGCTACGTAATTTACAGCCTTATATTTTGAAGTCCTTACTTTACTGTATATGGGTTGTAGCCATACAATAGCGAATACTGCTGCATAACTAAGCTGGAAACCTACATCAAATAAAAACATAGGTTTTACCAGGAGCAGAAACAACATTGAAACTGCTATCGAATTGTAAATGTTTGAACTGCGGTTAAAGTACAATCCTATACTCACAAAACTGAACATAACCACCGAGCGCACAACAGATGCGGATAAACCTGATAAGAACGCAAATAGCCATAGGAAAGATAGCACGAGTATCAGCTGAAGTAATTTCCCTTTTTTAAGGCGCTGGAGTGGCTTCAGTAACAAATTGAGTATATAGAATAATACAGCAATATGTAGCCCTGAAATAGCCAGTATATGTACAACTCCGGCATTGGTATAGTTAGCAGTAGTTTCCTCATCCATATCCTGGCGCTGTCCAAATAGTAAAGCCCTGATCATGATGTTTATTTCCGGATTGTAATGATGTATAGAAAAGCTTTCGGTCAGGCTATTACGCAATTTGCCTACATAGTAATCGAAGTTTTTTTCGGTTCCGGCAGTCACAAAATTATCTTTCAGCTTTACCTGATGAAATATATTTTGTGATGCCATGTATTCAGAATAATCAAACTGGTACGGATTTAACGACCGGGATATAGGCTTAAGGTTTTCGACTATTGCCAGTTTGTCTCCCGGGTTAAGTGTTTTGCTCGTAGAATCTTTAGGTACCGTAACCAATAATTTACCTGTAGCAGCCTGCCGGTTTAAAGATGTCACATCAAAATAATACTTTTCAGCAAACTTGTTAGGCTTGAGCCTTTCGATTATTACACCTTGTATAACAGGGATTTCTTCTTTAAGAATGCGATGCGAATAATGAGATGTATGGTTGGGAGCATAATGCAATACATATGCTGTTGTGCCAAGAACAAAAGAAAAAAGCCACGCTGAAAATATAAACCCTCTGCCGGGGATGAGTTTTTTAGAGGCCTGAAAATAGCTGGTTCCCACTAAGCATAATGCAACTACGAATACTATTGCAACTGTGGCCAAATTTATTTTGAGATAATGCCCGACGGCAATACCTAATGCAAATAATACAGTTAGGCTTATAACAGGATATTTCAATACCTTCATAAAACAACAGGATATTGAAACTGCATAGTTTTGTAAAAAAACAGATTAAATACCTATAACCCTGTTAGCCTGCACAAAAGTCCTTTTGTGGTAAGCCTCGTTCATAGATGATACAATAACACCACTGCTGGTTGATGCGTGCAGGAATTTAACCTCGCCATCTTCAGTTACTTCTGTAACTATGCCTACGTGATTAATAACGTTCCTTCTGCGGTTATTTTTAAAGAAAAGAAGGTCACCTTTTTTTACTTCACTAAGTGATACTTCAACCCCTTCTTTAGCCATTTCGTGTGAACTACGCGGTAATTTCAGGTCAAAAATATTGAATGATGCCGTAACCATACCCGAGCAGTCCATGCCGGCTGTTGTGGTACCGCCGCCCCTGTAGCGAACGCCTTCAAACTGCATGGCATTATTTACCACCTGTTCTGCAAGGTAATTTTCGGTAGATGGCGTAATATCATCAGCGCCTTCGGTGGTTTTTAAAAGAATACTTTTTTTCTTAGGAGCTTCCAGCTGGCTTGAACCGCCTTTGCGTATTTCTTTTTTAACAGGCTCATAAGCTACTACCGGCGAACTGCCAAGTAATGAAGCCATGTCATTATCGGTTACGGTAAGGTTTTTATCAGCGGCAGCAACACTTTGTTTGCTATTGGCTGCTTTTTCAGTATAACTGTAAGTCCCTTTTTTCTGAGCTTCCTTTTTAGAGGTTACTATCTGTGCTGAAGCGCCTAGCGACATCATAAACACGAAAAACAGGGATAAGGCTTGTATTCTTCTCAAAACTTTTATTTTATCAAATTCGAAATGGATTTTAGCAAATATAAAAAATTAATATTAATATAAAATTAAGAACCTATGTTAAATGTTTGATTATGAGGTTTGCAGTTTTACTGCTTGCGCCTTCGCCACCCAGTTTTTGCTCCAGTAAATCGTACTGTTTCAGGAGGTTTTCACGATGTCCGGGCTCTAAAATTTTATGAAGTTCTGCTTTAATATTTTTGGTGTTAAAATCGTCCTGAATTAATTCTTTCACAACTTCTTTATCCATAATCAGGTTTACCAGCGATATATATTTAAGTGTAATTATCCTTTTTGCTATCTGGTATGATATCCAGTTTCCTTTATAGCAAACCACTTCAGGTACTTTAAAAAGTGCTGTTTCTAAGGTAGCCGTGCCTGATGTAACCAATGCAGCATGCGCAATACTCAGCAAATCATATGTTTTGTTGGAAATGAACTTTACATTGCTGTTGGAAAGGAATTGCTCGTAAAATGTATACTCCTGCGCCGGTGCACCCGCAATTACAAACTGGTAATCAGGAAAATCATTAACTATTGATAGCATTCCCGACAGCATTTTAGAAATTTCCTGTTTTCTGCTGCCGGGCAGTAAGGCAATTACAGGCCTGTCGTCAAGATCATGTTCTTTCCTGAAAGACTCCTTATCTGCAGGTTTTCGGTTATGTATCGCATCGATAAGCGGATGGCCTACAAATTCAACTTTATAACTATGCTTGTCTTCGTAAAAGTCTTTTTCAAAAGGCAGTATAATATACATGTGGTCTACATCACGTTTTATGGCCTTAATTCGGTTTTCTTTCCAGGCCCATATTTGTGGAGAAATGTAGTAATGTGTGGCATATCCCAGCGGTTTTGCCCATTTGGCTATACGCATATTAAATCCGGGGTAATCAATAAAAATTATAGCGTCAGGATTAAAAGCTTTTATATCTTCCTTGCAAAATTTTATATTACGGAGTATAGTGCCAAGGTTTTGTACCACTTCTGCAAAGCCCATAAATGCCAGGTCGCGGTAGTGCTTTACAAGTGTGCCTCCTGCAGCCTGCATAAGGTCACCTCCCCAAAAGCGTATTTCAGCTTCGGGATCCTGCCTGTACAATTCCTTCATAAGGTTCGATCCATGCAGGTCGCCCGATGCTTCTCCTGCTATAATGTAATATTTCATCAGCCTGGTTTATAAGCCCAAAAATACTATTATTTAACAGATATATAAAACACAGTTTTTAACCTGTAACTTTTATCAAATTCAGAATACTAATACTTTTATAACGTTTAGTAAAATAGAAATAAGAATTGTACATTTACGTTTGCTAAATTAAGTGTGTAGGTAAATTTTTGCGGATTATATCTGGCCTATGGAATTTTTGGCATACTTTTTTATACAGGAAATCTAATGAATGCTATTTTGAGATTTATGAAAAGAAACTATAAGATATTAGCTATTGTTGCTGTACTTGCAGTAGCATTATGGAGTTTTATGCCTAAGGCAAAAGAGGCTGACCCCGAAAAAGACAGGCTGCTGATAGAGCTGCTTACTTTTGTTATTGAAAAAGGTCACTACGACCCGGCCAAAATTGATGACAATTTCTCCAAAGGCGTATATAAAAGCTATCTTGAAGGGATTGACCCTTCAAAACGATTCTTCATACAGTCAGATATTGACCAGTTCGCTCCTTATGAACTACAGATTGATGATATGATTAATAACCGTGACCTTACTTTCTTTAATATTACGCACGAAAGGCTGATTGAAAGAATTAAGGAAGCAGAAGGTTTTTACAAGGACATACTGTCAAAACCCTTTGACTTTAAAACGGATGAGAATTTTAGCGTAGACTATGAGAAGCAGCCTTATTCTAAAAATAAGGCAGAACTTAAAAAACGCTGGGAAAAGCAGTTAAAACTTTCGGTACTTTCTTCAATTACCGATAAGCAGAAGATAGAAGAGGATAAAAAGAAAAAAGATCCGGCTTATAAAGTCAAGACTTTTGCTGATATCGAAAAAGAATCGCGTGAGGCTACTTTATCATCGCTTAACCAATACTTTGATTTTATAGATGACCTTACCCGTGATGAGTGGTTCAGTATTTATATCAACTCAATTGCTGAGCGTTTCGACCCGCACACGTTCTATTTCGCACCCGAAGAGAAAGAAAAGTTTGACACAAGCATGCGCGGCTCTCTTGAAGGTATAGGCGCAAGGCTTGCCAAAAAAGGTGACTATGTAGAAATATCGGAACTTATTCCGGGCGGTCCGGCATGGAGAGGTAAAGACCTTGAACAGGGCGACCTTATTATGAAAGTTGCGCAGGGTAAGGATGAAGCCGTAGATATTGCAGGCTTGCGTCTTGACGATGTAGTGAAAAAAATAAAAGGGCCTAAGGGTACTGAGGTAAGGCTTACAGTTAAAAAAGTAGACGGTACAATTAAGGTTATACCGATTGTGCGCGAAGTTGTGGAAATTGAGGAAACATACGCAAAATCGAGTGTAGTTAATAAAAACGGCAAGCTTTACGGAATCATAAACCTGCCTAAGTTTTATATAGATTTTGAGAATCAGGATAACCGCGATGCTGCTAAAGACGTAGCCGTTGAGATAGAAAAATTAAAGGCACAGGGCGTTCAGGGTATTATTATGGATCTGCGTGATAACGGCGGAGGTGCACTGTAAACAGTTGTTGATATTGCCGGTTTCTTTATTCCGCAAGGACCAGTGGTTCAGGTAAAATCTACCGGAAGGAAAAAAGAAGTGTTGTCTGATTCTGACCCGCGTGTACAATGGGATGGGCCACTTGTAGTGCTGGTAAATAATTTCTCAGCTTCGGCTTCAGAGATTTTTGCGGCAGCAATACAGGATTATAACAGAGGGCTTATACTGGGCAGCAGGCATACATATGGTAAAGGTACCGTACAGAATATTATAGATCTTAACCAGTTTGTACGTGGCAATTCTATGGGCGATCTTGGTGCACTTAAAACCACTACCCAAAAGTACTATCGTATTGATGGAGGGTCAGTTCAAAAAGAAGGCGTATATAGCGATATATTAATGCCGGACAGGTATAAGTATATTGAAATGGGTGAGCGTGACAATGATAATGCAATGCCATGGGATAAAATTGATGAGGCATCTTACAAGCCGTTTAAAAATAATTTTGAACCTATAATTGCTAACAGCCGTAAGCGTATTGAAGCCAGTGAGCAGTTTAAGCTGATGGATGAAAATGCCAAATGGGTTAGCCAGAAGAAAGATGAAAATACATACAGCCTGAACTTTGATAAGTTTAAGGCAGAGCTTGATAAAGGTGAAGCGCTTACTAAAAAGTTCAAGGCACTTAATGAATATAATAGCGGCCTGAAATTTACAGCTCCTACTCAGGAACAGGAGCAAATGAAAAAAGATGCTACTCTTGCCGAGAAGAAAAACAGGTGGTACGAAAGCCTTTCAAAAGACATGTATGTTGATGAAGCGCTTAACATCCTACAGGATATGAACGGTAATGTTAAGGCGCCGGCTAAAAATTCGGTAACGCTGAATAAAAAGGATAAAGTAATTAAAACCAGGTAGTTTTAATGAGTAAAGCTAACAGGTCTCTTACAGGATTAGCGCTCCAAAAGTTCAGGAAGAACTTTTGGGGCGTTTTCAGTTTTATATTTATCCTGTTGCTTTTATTTATCTCAGTTTTTGCATACGTCCTAGCGCCTGATAAAACACGTAATGCCAATTGGGGAGATCTTTCCATCCACAGTAAAGAACCGGGCTTTAAGGTTACTATGCTTACAATACCATCGGGTATGGAGCAGAAGGGTAGCTGGGCAGACTGGTTTAGGGGAAAAGCAAGTATAGATCCAAAGTTTCCTATCCTGAAATACGAAATAAAAAAGGATAGCCTGGTATATTATGAATATACTGATGAGCCTGAACTCGCACTATCTAAAGCTGTTCCCCTGACTGCATTCGGGACAACCGATGCAAAACAGATTAAGGAGCAATACATAAAACAGGAAAAATTTATATTGGGTACTGACAGCCAGGGCAGGGATTTGCTTAGCCGTTTATTAGTCGGCTCAAGGATTTCTATGGCTATAGGGTTTGTTGCAGTGCTTATTTCGCTTATTGTAGGAATATTTTTTGGTGCAATAGCAGGATTTTATGGTGGCAAGGTAGACGCTTTTGTGATGTGGCTGGTAAACATTATCTGGTCAATACCTACCTTATTGCTTGTTATTGCTATTACCCTTGCATTGGGAAAAGGCTTCTGGCAGGTATTTGTGGCCGTAGGGCTTACTATGTGGGTTGAGGTTGCACGTGTGGTGCGGGGCCAGGTCATGAGTATAAAGCAAATGCAGTTTGTCACAGCTGCAAGGGCGCTTGGTTATAGAAACGGACGTATTATTTTTAATCATATCCTGCCAAACAGCATGGCGCCGGTTATTGTAATATCGGCGGCTAACTTTGCTTCAGCAATCCTTGTGGAAAGCGGGCTAAGCTTTTTAGGGCTTGGTGCACAGCCTCCTGTTCCCAGCTGGGGAGGCATGATTAAAGACCATTATAATTATATTATATTGGGCAAACCCTATTTAGCACTGGCACCGGGTATAGCTATGTTGCTATTGGTACTGGCATTTATGATGGTAGGTAATGCACTTAGGGATGCGCTTGATGTTAAGAGTGAGTGACCAGATAAATCAGTCATCACATGTAATCTCAAAAAAAAATTTACTGCCTGCTTTCTCAATAACTGCTTTCGCGGTCGCATATCTATCTATGTCCATATTTTTATATGGTTCGCTCGTAAAGTCACATCCTTTCTCTTGAACAGGTTGGATTGAATCGGATGTTATAACAAAGGCATCAATACCAAGAATTACAATTTTTTCAACTGAACACTCATCAACAAAATTTATAGCATTTTTTTCGTTGAGTATTATCAATTCTTTATGGACTGACTTGGGACGAAGTTTTTCCTCTACTCTGTTCATGTGACTACCCATGTGTGTTTATTTATAAAAAAGATAGAGATTTACCACTCATTTACCTTATTAGCATCCATTTTAATAAAAATGAAAAGCAATATTGTAAATGCCCAAAGGCTCGAACCCCCATAACTAAAGAAAGGAAGCGGTACCCCAATGGTTGGGAACAGTTTTATGAGCATGGTAATGTTCACAAAAAAGTGCATGAACAATATAGATGCTACGCAATAACCATAGGTGCGGCTGAATTTAGATTTTTGATGTTCCGCCCGGTATATAATCCGAAGTAGTAAAGTTATAAATAATACAATAACTACTATTGCCCCGGTAAAACCCCATTCTTCACCCACGGTTGTAAAAATATAGTCGGTGTGCTGCTCAGGTACAAATCCGCCTTTGGTTTGTGTTCCTTCAAGATAACCTTTGCCAAACCATCCGCCCGATCCAATAGCGATAAGTGACTGATTAAGGTTATAGCCCTCTGCCTGCTGGTTGATATTGCCTTTATCAAATAATACATTTATACGGTCTTTCTGGTGGTCTTCCAGTACATTTTCAAATACATAGTCAACCGATAGTACAAATCCTGTCATGCTTACTGCTATTATAGCTGAAAGTATAGGGTTGCGGTAGGCGCGTCGGGTTAAGAAAAATTGTATGATAATACCAATCACTACCAATATTATAAGGTAAACCGGCTTTACAAGAAGTGCAAGAAGAAACAGCGCTACGGCTGTTGCGCCTACGGCCAGGTACCAGCCCGGCAGTCCCTCACGATATAATACCAGTACAAGTGATATGAATATCATGGCACTACCTGCATCAGGCTGCATAAGTATAAGCAGTATAGGGAATCCGAGTATGGCAAAAGCAATAAGCTGGTGATTGGTGTTTTTCAGGTTTATCTGTACGTCACTAAGGTATTTTGAAAGTACCAGCGATGTGGCAATTTTAGCAAACTCCGATGGCTGGAAACCAAATCCACCAAATGAATACCAGTTGGTTTGCCCTTTTATTGTTGATCCAAAAACAAAGAGTCCCATCAATAAGAGTATTCCCAGTCCATAAAATATAAATGCATACTTATCATATATTTTGGCATCCATAGTAAGCAACACGATAATAAGCGGAATAGCCAGTATAATAAAAAGTATCTGCTTACCGTAAATCTGACCAAGATCAAAAAACGATGTTTCCTCAGTAGGTAGTGATGCCGAGTAAATAGTCATCCAGCCCATAATAACAAGTACACTATACAACAGTATAGTGATCCAGTCAATATTATTGGTAACTTTCTGATTTTTCATCGCTGACAATTATGGCGCGTAGCTTTGGTTGATCCTGAACGGCTCGCCACTCAGGTATTTGTCATAGGTAGATTTAAGCCCGTGTGTCATGATCCATTCCTCACGCGCTTTTTGCGTAACCTGGCCTTTAAGGTATTTTTCGATCATAAGGCTGGCAATAGGGCCTGCCCAACGCGCACCCCAATAACCGTTTTCAACAAATACGGCTATTGCAATTTTAGGATTATGCCTTGGTGCAAATGCCACAAAAATAGAGTGGTCATCCAGCTGCGTTTTTACTCCGTTTATTTTCGCAAAGTTTTCAGCAGTACCGGTCTTGCCACATATTTCTATGCCTTCCACTTTCAGGTGGCTTGCTGTACCGTAATTGTATACATCAAACAAACCGTCAATCACAGGACGGAAATATTGCTTTTCAACCGAGGTATGATGCTTTATGGTAAACTTTTTGTCAATTTTCCGGCCTTCGATTTTTTTAATAACGTGTGGTGTAATATACCAGCCTTCGTTAGCAACCGTAGCCATCATATTAGCAAGCTGAATAGGAGTCATCGAAACCTCGCCCTGACCAATAGAGTTTGAAATAATAGTTGAGCGTCTCCAGCCCCCGTTTGGATACCAGCGCTTATAGTATTTGCTGTTTGGTATATGACCTTTACGCCCCGGAGGGAGGTCATAGCCAAGAAAATCACCCAGGCCAAAACTCTTCATGTGGTTGCTCCAGGCATCAATGCCCTGTGCGGGTTTAGGATACTTATCTATAGATAGCTTAAATGCACTTGCAAAATAGGTGTTACACGATTTATAGATACCATTGTGCAGCTTTATTGCACCGCCGGGGCAGTGGCATTTCATAAATGCGCCACGGCCGTAAGAAAAACCATGGTGGCACAAAAAGGTTGAATTCTCATCAATAACCTCTTCCTGCAGGCCAACAAGGCCGGTAAGTATTTTAAACGGTGACCCCGGAGGATATTCAGCCAGTAGTCCCCTGTCATATAAAGGTTTACTAATGGAGTCTTTATACATCGCTGTATAATTTTTGGAGCGGTCCCTTCCCACAAGTGTTGCCGGGTCATAGCTTGGGGCTGTAACCAGTGCCAGGATTTCACCTGTGTTAGGTTCTATGGCTACTATACCGCCACGCTTTTCAAACATAAGCGATTCGCCATATTTTTGAAGTTCAGCATCAATAGTAAGGGTTATGTCCTGTCCCTGTTGGGCAATAGTATCGTAAATACCGTTTTTAAATAAGCCTATTTCACGGTTAAAACGGTCTTTTTGTATGTATTTTACACCTTTAACGCCACGTAATATATCTTCATACATTTCCTCAACACCCTGTTTACCTATAAGGTCACCACTTTTATAGTATGGATCCTTCTTGATAATGTTGTCATTAACCTGTGCAATGTACCCAAATACGTTAGCGCCTGCATTTATCTGGTAGTCACGCAATGAACGCTTAACAATATCAAAGCCTTTATATTTCCGGATCTTTTCCTGGAAAGCAGCAAATTCCCTCTTACTTAGCTGAGGAAGAAAGATAGACGGGAGCCTGGGGCTATATACCTTGGCTTTTTCAACCCTTTCAACAAAATATTCTTTAGTTATGTTGAGCAGGTTACATATTTCCAGCGTATCGGTATTTTTCATTTCATTTGGAGTCACCATAATGTCATATGACGGCTGGTTAGCCACCATCAGTTTACCATTACGGTCATATATATAGCCTCTTTCAGGATAGTCGTATTTTATCTTTATCGCATTGTTGTCTGATTTCTTAATGTAGGAATCATCAAGTATCTGCAAATAAAATAGCCTTGCTACTATCAGCACAGCTGCAGCAATAATCATTATTGGCAGTAAGATCTTTCTCATTGTTTGCCCGGCTTAATTAGGTAGATAATTATAATGCTAAGAATCAGTGTAAATATGGTTGTCAGCAAAGTTCTCCACAAGATACTAAGTATTAAGCCAAACCTGAAAAGTTCCAGGAAAAAAAGTATAAAATGGTGTGTTACCACCGATATAAGTATAAATGAAAATCTTTCGGGCGAAAGACGATCGTTAATTTTTACAGTCTGGTATTCGTAACTCACACCGAATGAGAACCGGAAAAATGCAGGCCTTAAATAAGCAAGCACAAGGCAGGCTGTGGCATGTGCACCTCCCGAATTTAGGAACATGTCAAGAAACAGTCCCATAAAAAAAGCAGCCAGTAATAATCCTGCCCTATTACTGTTTACAGGGTACAGCAATATAAAAAGCAGGTACGGGTAGGGGTTTAGGAACCCAAACAAATCCAGCCTGCTGAAAATAATAACCTGAAGCAGCAGCAGGATGATAAATCGTATGATATTTATAATTACTGTACTACTCATTTGTGGTGGCAGGTTGCTCCAATTGTATTATTTCGGGTTTGTCTTTATTCTCAATAACATATACGTGACCCAGGCTGGTCATGTCATTAAATAATCGTACATCAAGGGTGTAGTAATTGGTTTTCTTATCAACATACACCTTTTCAATAGTACCTACAGGAATATTTTCAGGGAAAATCCTTGATTCGGCTCCGGTTACAATCGTGTCACCTTTTCGTACGCTTGCCAGTCTTGGTACATCAACCAGCTGTGCATAGCCTGTATTTTTACCGTTCCAGGTAAGCGTACCAAAGTGGTTATTCTTTTTTATTTTGGCATTGAGCTTGAATTTGCTATTTAATATACTGATAACAGTAGAGTAGCCATTGGAAACATTTTCTACAACACCTATTACCCCAAGGCTGCTTACCACACCCATGTCGGGCTTTATCCCGTCTTTACGGCCGTTCTTTATAGTAATGTAGTTTTCAGGCAGACTGTAGGAATTGGCAATCACTTTTGAGTGTATTACCCTGTATGATCCTAATTCATCAGGCAATTTAACCTCAGGCAGGTTTGCAGTATCCTGGGTGTTGAACAGCATTTTCTTTAGTTCGGCATTTTCTTTGGCAAGCTGCTCATTCTGCTCACGCAGGCTAAGATATTCCTTTACATTATTCACCTGCTCATACACATAGCCTGAAACTGCATTGGCTGATGATATAGTACGGCTCCTGTGGTAGGAGTGCGACTGTATAGTGAGCGATAACGATATGCCCAAAAGCAGCAAAAACAGTAGTAAGATACTGTTTTTAAATATAAAATTAAATATTTGCTGCATGGGTTACTTCGTTATTTTATAAGTATGCTCCTGAATTTTTGTATGTTTTTTAGTGCCATTCCCGTTCCTCTTACAACTGCCCTCAGCGGATCTTCTGCAATATATACCGGGAGGTCGGTTTTTAGTGATATTCGTTTATCGAGACCCCTAAGCATCGATCCACCACCTGCAAGGTAAATACCAGTGTTGTAAATATCGGCTGCAAGTTCAGGAGGTGTTTGGGAAAGGGTTTCCATAACTGCATCTTCAATACGCTGGATAGATTTGTCAAGAGCCTTGGCAATCTCACGGTAGGAAACATCAACCTGTTTCGGCTTACCGGTAAGAAGGTCACGGCCTTGTACCGACATATCTTCCGGTGGAGTTTCAAGGTCTTCAATGGCGGCGCCAATAGTAATCTTGATTTTCTCGGCAGTGCTTTCCCCAACAAAAAGGTTGTGCTGCGTACGCATATAATACACTATATCATTCGTGAAAACGTCACCCGCAATTTTAACCGATTTGTCACATACAATACCACCCAGTGCTATAACTGCAATTTCGGTAGTACCACCACCTATATCTACAATCATGTTACCTTTTGGCTGCATGATATCAACCCCGATACCAATAGCCGCTGCCATAGGCTCATGGATAAGATACACTTCCTTACCGTTTACCCTTTCGGCAGATTCTTTTACTGCGCGCATCTCCACTTCGGTAATGCCTGAAGGAATACAGATAACCATGCGCAGGGCAGGGGTAAACAGTTTCTTTTTAAGTGCCGGTATGCTTTTAATGAACATGCTGATCATTTTTTCAGATGCATCAAAATCAGCAATAACACCATCCTTAAGCGGGCGTATGGTTTTTATGTTTTCATGGGTTTTGCCCTGCATCATATTAGCCTCCTTACCTACGGCAATAATTTTGCCTGAAACGCGGTCACGCGCTACTATCGAGGGGCTGTCGATAACTACTTTGTCATTGTGTATGATGAGGGTATTTGCGGTACCAAGGTCAATAGCTATGTCCTCGGTCATGAAATCAAAAAATCCCATACTATATTAAGGGTATTATATTTATATTAATTTAAGCCTACAAAAATAATAAAATTAATGTTTAAAATGACGAGTACCTGTAAATACCATTGCAACATTATTTTCATTACAGTAATTAATGCTAAGTTCGTCTTTTATCGAGCCTCCAGGCTGTATCACAGCTGTTATTCCTGCATTTTTTGCAAGCTCCACACAATCAGGGAACGGGAAAAAAGCATCGCTTGCCATAACAGCGCCGTTAAGGTCAAAGTTAAATGACTGTGCTTTTTCTACCGCCTGCCTTAAAGCATCAACACGGGATGTTTGCCCTGTGCCCGATGCCAGCAGCTGGCTGTTCTTTGCAAAAACAATGGTATTGCTCTTGGTGTGCTTGCATATTTTAGATGCAAATATTAAATCATCAACTTCCTGTGTTGTTGGCTCTGTTGCCGTAACGGTCTGGAGCATATCTTTATTGTCGGTAATGCCATCTTTATCTTGTACAAGCAGGCCATTAAGGCAGGTACGCACCTGCTTTTTAGGTAGTTCTACATCATGCTGTACAAGTATGATCCTGTTTTTCTTTTCCTGAAGTATGGCAACCGCATCATCATCATACCCCGGAGCTATTACCACTTCGCAGAATAGCTTGTTTATTTCTTCGGCTGCAGCCTTGTCAATTTTCGCATTTGCAATAAGTACCCCGCCAAAAGCAGAGGTAGGGTCTCCCGCAAGCGCATCAAGGTAAGCCTCTTTTATAGTTGGCCTTGTAGCCAGTCCGCAGGCATTGTTATGCTTCAGGATTGCGAATGTTGGGTTGTCATTTTTAAATTCCTGCATCAGGTTTACTGCAGCGTCTACATCAAGCAGGTTGTTGTAGGATAGTTCCTTACCGTGTAGTTTAGTAAACATAGCATCAAAATCACCAAAGAAGAAACCTTTCTGGTGCGGGTTCTCGCCATAGCGAAGTACCTGTCCGTTAGCAACGCTTTGCTTATAGAACGTATCATCGGCATTGAAATAATTGAATATAGCCGTATCGTAATGTGATGAGGTATGGAATGCCTTGGCGGCAAACAGCCTGCGCTCTTCAAGCGTGGTAGCGCCGTTGTTTTTTATGATTGTTTCAAGGAAAAGGCTGTAATCATCAACCGAAGCAACGATAACCGTATCCCTGAAATTTTTAGCGGCAGCGCGTATAAGTGAAATTCCGCCGATATCAATCTTCTCAATGATATCCTGCTCTGCTGCACCGGATTCTACCGTTTTTTCAAATGGATAAAGGTCAACAATTACCAGGTCAATCTGCGGAATATCAAATTCCTGCATTTGCTGTACATCCTGTTCATTATCCTGGCGGTTAAGTATACCCCCAAATACTTTCGGGTGTAGTGTTTTTACTCTTCCGCCAAGTATTGACGGGTATGAGGTAACGTCTTCAACCGGTACTACAGGTATGCCCAGGTCTTTGATAAAGGTCTCGGTTCCGCCGGTAGAATAAATGGTTACTGAATGTTCGTGTAGTTTCCTTACAATAGGCTCCAGCCCCTCTTTATCGAATACCGATATAAGGGCCGATGAAATGGTTTTTGTAGTGTTCATTGTGTTGTTGTTGTAAAGGTGCAAAAGTAGGTAATGTACCCTTAACATTCAAAGCGGGTTAAGTGTAAATTTAGGTGTTTTTTCAAATATTATTTTCTGCTTTAGGTTTTTGCAAAAAAAATGCAGAATTTTACGCTTGTCAATTAAAAACATCATGTTATTATACCTCCGCTTACTTAAAGAAAGCCTTTCTTTTGCAATGAATGCCCTGCGTAATAATAAGCTGCGCACATTCCTGTCATTGCTTGGGGTTACAATAGGTATTTTCTCGATAATTGCAGTGCTAGCAGCGGTTGATTCGCTTGACCGCAAGATAAAGTCCGACATGAGCAATATTGACAAGAACACGATGTTCCTAAAACGCTTTTCATTTGCGCCGACTGATGTGCCCCGCTGGAAGCGTGAACAGTTTCCGGATGTGAAATATGAAGAGTACCAATATCTTAAGGATGCTGTAAAAGGTGCAGAGTTCATGGCCTACCAGGTGTGGACTGCCAGCCAGACAGCGAGGTATGAAGAAAAGTCGGCCGCCAATCTTAACGTAGTGCCCATTTCCTATGAATTTGCCGAGATACAGAAGTTAAAAATTGCCCAAGGGAGGTTTTATAATGAAGCAGAGTCAATAGCAGGAACTCCTGTAATAGTTATAGGCTATGAGGTGGCACAGACACTCTTCGGGAATGAAAACCCGCTGGAGAAAAAAATCAGGTTGTACGGACAGCGTTTTACAGTAATTGGGGTGCTGGAAAAAGAGGGTTCAGGTTCACTTGGTATGCCAAGTAACGATCTTTCGGTTATATTTCCTGTTAACTTTTTACGCAGGCTGTACGGCGACAATAATGAAAAGATGACCCCTGTTATATTGATCAAGCCAAGGCAGGGTGAAGATGCCGAAGCTGTAAAGGCAGAAGTTACACAAAAGCTGCGGAGCCATCGCGGAATAAAAGCAGGTGAGATTGATAATTTTATGATTGACATAATGGCCGGGTTTACTGAATTTATTGACCAGATAATAGGTCAGATGAATGTAATAGGCTGGATCATAAGCGCGTTTTCCCTACTTGTGGGAGGTTTTGGTATAGCAAATATTATGTTCGTTTCGGTTAAGGAGCGTACCAATCTTATCGGTATCCAGAAGGCATTAGGGGCTAAGAACCGTTTCATATTATTCCAGTTCCTTTTTGAGGCAGTAATACTATCGGTTTTCGGTGGGCTTATAGGTATGTTCCTGGTGTGGCTTATAACCCTGGCACTTACCAAAGCGTTAGAGTTTGAATTTGTACTCGGCCTGGGCAATATGATAATAGGTACATCACTGGCAGCATTTATTGGGTTAATATCAGGTATACTACCTGCTATATCAGCTTCGAAGCTTGACCCGGTTGAAGCAATAAGGAGTGGGATGTAGTGTCAGGTCTAAAAATAATGATAAATAAAAAATCCCGCTCATGAGCGGGATTTTTTATTATCGTATCGGGTGATTTGTTATCAAATCCAGATATAAGTTTATCTTATCCTTAAGTTCCCTACGTGGTGTAATAAAATCAAGGAAGCCGTGCTCAAGTACAAACTCGGCTGTCTGGAAACCTTCCGGCAGGTCTTTACCTGTGGTATCTTTCACAACACGCGGTCCTGCAAAGCCAATAAGCGCTCCCGGCTCCGAAATATTTACATCGCCCAGCATAGCGTATGATGCCGTAGTACCACCTGTTGTAGGGTCAGTACAAAGTGAGATGTACGGTATGCCTGCATCAGCAAGCTGAGCCAGTTTGGCTGATGTTTTTGCCAACTGCATAAGCGAGTAGGCCGCTTCCATCATCCTTGCACCACCTGATTTTGAAATCATCAGGAAAGGAATTTTGTTTTTTATAGAATGGTCTATGGCACGTGCTATTTTTTCACCTACCACAGCACCCATCGATCCACCAATGAAAGCAAAATCCATACAGGCAATCACAAGGTCTTTCCCTTTTGATTTTCCTACGGCTGTACGCACAGCGTCCTTAAGCCTGGTTTTGTCTATCGCATCTTTAAGGCGGTCGCTGTATTTTTTAGTATCAACAAATTTTAGCGGGTCTTTAGCCGTCATGTTCTTGTCCAGCTCCTCAAATTCGTTGTTGTCAAAAAGTATTTCAAAGTACTCCTTGCTGCCTATCCTTACATGATAACCGTCTTCCGGGCTTACATAAAAGTTTTTGGCCAATTCCTCTGCATCAACAATCTTACCGGTTGGCGACTTGTACCATAAGCCTTTAGGTACGTCTTTCTTGTCTTCGGTTGCTGTTTGTATTCCTTTTTCTGTTCTTTTAAACCAAGCCATATATATTGGATTTAATTATTAATGGCAGATGGCTGTCAGAGTAAAAGAACCGGCAGCCATCAACCATTAACTTCAACTATAGTGTATTTACGTTGTTAAGGTCGGCAAATGCCTGTTCTAAGCGTTTATTAAAGGTAATTTCGCCTTCACGAACCCATTTACGGGGATCATAATGTTTTTTGTTAGGAGAGTCAGCGCCGTCCGGGCTGCCTATTTGTGTTTTCAGGTAATCTACTTTGCCCACCATATAATCGCGGATACCTTCGGTAAAGGCGAACTGCAGGTCGGTATCAATATTCATTTTTATAACGCCGTATGAAATAGCTTCCCTTATTTCCTCAAGTGTTGAGCCTGAGCCTCCGTGGAATACAAAATCAACAGGGTTGCTGCCTGTATTGAATTTACTTTGCACATACTCCTGGGAGTTCTTAAGGATTTTAGGAGTCAGTTTTACGTTGCCGGGCTTGTATACACCGTGTACATTACCAAAGGCAGCAGCAATAGTAAATTTATCTGATACTTTGCTTAGCTCTTCGTAAGCGTATGCTACTTCTTCCGGTTGTGTGTAAAGCTTAGAGCTGTCAACATCGCTGTTGTCTACTCCGTCTTCTTCACCACCTGTAATACCAAGCTCAATTTCAAGGGTCATACCCATTTTGCTCATGCGCTCAAGGTACTCCTTACAGATTTCAATATTCTCTTCAATTGGCTCTTCCGAAAGGTCAATCATGTGCGAGCTGTAAAGCGGCTTGCCTGTTTCGGCAAAATGCTTTTCGCTTGCGTCAAGCAGCCCGTCAATCCATGGCAAAAGGTTTTTTGCACAGTGGTCAGTATGTAATATTACTGTTGCGCCATACGCTTCAGCCAGTGTATGTATATGTTTTGCTCCTGCAATAGCCCCAAGTATTGAAGCTTTCTGACCATCGTTGCTTAATCCTTTACCAGCATTAAAAGCAGCGCCACCGTTAGAGAACTGTATGATTACCGGTGCTTTTAGTTTTGCAGCTGTTTCAAGAACGCCGTTTATAGTACTGGAACCTGTTACGTTTACCGCAGGAAGTGCAAAGCCTTTTTCTTTGGCATATTTAAAAATTTCCTGTACCTGGTCTCCCGTGGCAACGCCGGGCTTAATATTGTGAGCCATTGTGCTGAAGTTTTTAGAATTGAATTACAAAAGTAATGTTTTTTTATTTTTTAGAAAGGATAATTAATACCAACATTTAATACCGAACGGCCGAAGTTATATTCTTTAAACCATCTTTCGCCTTCGGGCTTTCCGGGGTTGTAGGTTTTAAAGCCCACATCAAAACGCACAACGAAGAAATTAAAGTCGTACCTGAGGCCGAATCCTGTACCCAGTGCCAGGTCCTTGAATGATGAAAGCCCGTTAAAGGTAAACGCAGGATCATCAACCTCGTCAAAAACGTTCCATATATTACCTACGTCCCCAAATAAGGCACCGTTCATTTTACCAAACAGATTAAAACGCAGTTCGGCACTGTAAGCCATTTTAAGGTTAGCTTCGTTAAAGTCGTTCTGTCCGCCACTGCGTCCCGGGCCAAGGCGGTACGACTGCCACGCCCTGTTATCGTTAGATCCTCCTGCAAAATAGCTTCGGGTAAACGGTATTGAGGTAGAATTGCCATAAGGTACTGCCAGTCCGAAAAAAGCACGCATGGCAAGCACAGTGCCACGGCGAAGGTCAAAATGCTTTATCAGGTCAAGCTCACCTTTAACATATTGTGAATACTCAACATCAAATATGGTTTTATGCCCACTGGCGCTGCGGTTATTGTCATTATTGCCTAAAGATGTCAGCAGTCCAAGTGTGTTACCGGCAGTTTCCAGTTTTGTTTTAAAAATGAAAAAAGTGTTGTCGGTAAGGTTTTGCCTTGTTGTTGTGGTATAGGTAAAACTGGATGAGAATATCAGGTTATTTTCGGTAAGGCGCTGGCGGCGTTCGGCAATGCGTCGTACTTCCTGTACATCCTGGGCTGATATGGCCGCCCCGGTATTGCCGTTGAGTACATTGATAATAAATTCATCAACAAAACCGCCATCAAGGTTCAGGTTACGGTTCCCATCAAAATAGCTGTCAGGTATATCAGGATAAGCATTGGCAATATCGTTCAGCCTGTTGTAGGATGATTCATAAACACGGAAATAAGCACCTGCATTTACGTTTTTAATGTATTGTATATTGAACAGGTCATACTTTGCTGTAACACGATTGTTGCGTTTCGGGTTCCAGTTATAACTCAGTATTCCTGTAAAGTTCTCCTTATCAAGCCCTATGTTCCGCTGGCGGCTTACACCAAAACTCATCAGGGTAGAAGGTGTCATTTCTTTCAATATAATCTTTTCAGTATTGATAGGAAAGAATATCCGCGGGAAGGATAATTTTACATCGGCACCGTATTCTGAAATATTGAAAAAAGACTTATCCTGTATGGCAAGGTCGCGTGATGAACCTATGTTGCCACGCGTTGATATTTCCAGTATTTCCGCACCCTTAAAAATATTGCGTATGGAGAGGGCGAGGCTTCCCTGTATACCAAAATCCTGTATGTTGGAATGTGTAAAATCTGCCGATACATTAAAACGGTATTTTTTTCGCGGCTGCAGGTAAATGTTGGTTATAAGCGATGAGCCTGAAACATCGGTACTGTCTTCTACAAACTGTATTTGCGGATAGTTGAACACCTTCAGGTTGTTCAGGTAGCGGTAGGTGCCTGTGCGCCTGAAATCGGCATAGGTGCTCCCAGGCGTGATAAAAACGGCATCGGTAATTGCCTTTGGCCTGTAATTGAGCTTGCCTGTACTGTACAGGTTAAAACCTTTGTATTGTACACTGTCTATCGACTGGTCCTCGCTCGATGGGTTTTTTGTGTAGATGTTTACCTTACTTATTCTGTATAGCTTGAATGGCCTAGTATAGGTAGAGTCGCCCTGACGTACAGATTCGTTATCAATAAGCAGGTCCACTTTAGCCTTGTATGGTGTTGTTACAGTATCTAATACATAACGTATGTAATTCTGCTGGAATTTATAGGCACCGCTGTTCCGGAAATAGGATGTTAGCCTTTCGCGTTCGGCAGCAAAGTTGCTTTCATCATACTGCTGCCCCGGCAGTATAGCAGATTCTTTTTTTGATTTTTGATATAATGTGTCCAGGGCAGGGGTTTCAATATCCGGAATAATACTGTCGAGTATATATGGCCTGCCGGTAACTACGTTGTAATTTACCTGAGCGCGTTTGTCAGCAAGCGTGTCAATGCTAAAGCTTACCTTGTTCCTGAAATAGCCTTTTTTATAATGGTAAATGTAAAGCCTGTTGCGCGACTTCTTTACACGGTTCATGTCTATTACGGCAGGCGGTTCTCCGGTTCGTTTCAGGAAATTGCTAAATCCTGATACCACGAATGAGTTCCCAAGGCGCTGCACCTGTTTTTCCGAAAGCAATTTTGCCAGCCTGTCATGCCTGCCGGGCTTACGTTCCAGCCATGCTTTATAAGATGAATCGGCATCGGGCTTGGCAAGGTTGTAAAGGTGGAGGCGCAGGTGATAACCCAATATGCTGGAATTGGGCAGCTGGTATAGCTGGTCTTTCAGTTCGTCTTCTTTTTTTACCTCTCCGTTAACCTTTATTTCATTTTTGGTTAAAAGGTGTTTACCCTCCGGAACTCTTTTGGTAACAGAGCAGGAGTAAAATGCCAGAGCCGGTAAAATAATAAGTGCTATTTTTGTTATTTTATTTTTCAAGACGCGGTGTCAAAATAGTAATTCAAAAATACATTTTTTATGATTAGCAAAAGCCAAATAAAGTTAATAACGGGGCTTCAGCAAAAAAAATACAGGAAACAGCAAAATTTGTTTTTAGCCGAAGGGCCAAAAGTAGTGCAGGAATTGCTTGATTCTGATTTTGAATTACATCATTTTTTTACCGTTGGCGATATTTTTCCGCGTATATCCGGTAATAAAGCAACAATTATCACTGAGGCCGAACTGAATAAAATAAGCGCGCTTACCACACCTAATACCTGCCTGGCGGTGTTTGAAATCCCGCAGCCAAAACCATTACGTAATGAAGGGCTTATTGTAGCGCTTGATGATGTGCGAGATCCGGGGAACCTGGGAACAATTATAAGGCTGTGCGACTGGTTCGGGATTACACAGCTAGTATGCTCTGAACAATGTGCCGATGTATACAACCCAAAAGTAGTTATGGCTACCATGGGTTCGCTTTCGCGAGTAAATGTAGTTTATACAGTGCTTGAAGATTTTCTTGAAACCAGTGTGCTGCCGGTTTTCGGCACATTCATGGATGGTGAAAATATTTACAAGGAGCAACTTCCTGCTGAGGGAATAATCATTATGGGTAATGAGGCCAATGGAATTTCTGCACCAATAGAAAAGAAAGTTACACAGCGTATTGCTATACCGCGTTTCGGTAACTTACAGCAGACCGAAAGCCTTAATGTAGCAACTGCAACAGCAATTATACTAAGTGAATTCCGGAGAAATTTTTAGTGGAATGTAAAGTTGATAAGCACGGCGCGGGTTTTCATGGAGCCTACATTGCCTGTATACTCACTATCCGGCATATTATCACGAATTAATTCGTCGCCCATTCCAAATACCCCTCGTATAGAAGGTGAAAATTTGAAATACTCGAAATAAAGGTCGATGCCAAAACCAAGCTCATAATTGTTGGTCCATGTTTTCATCCTGAACCTGCCTGAATAATTATCATCAACCGCTTTGGCATTAGAAGAAAGGTTAAGCGTTCTGGAAACGCCACCCAAAAGATAAGGGCGTACATTTCCTGTTCTCATACTTGAAAACTTAAGCAATAACGGAAAATGTATATAGGTGGATTTTACCTCGCGAACCCTGTCGGACTCGTCACCAACTATGTTAGGGAAAGTCAGGTTGCGCTGGGTGTAGTATAGTCCCGGTTCAAAACGAAGGTCTACATATTCAAAAAGGCGCAGGTTGCCTACCAAGCCAACATTAAATCCTGTAGTGCTTTTTTCTATAATGTCAACATCCGGCGGCGTTTCGTAATCAAACTTAAAGCCGTAGCTGTTAAACCCCAGGAAATAACCCCAGTGTACGCGCTGTTTGTCAAAATTTTCAAGGTTTACAATAGGGTCTTTGCCAAAAACGCGTGTACCCAATTGTGCATGGCTGTAAAGGCTTATAAATAATGCTATGGCTGCAAACAGTTTCTTCATACTATTGTTTTGAAGCGGAATAAATAGTTGCCACGCCCATGGTTTGCGGCATGTGCTTCACATCTATAAACCCAACTTTGCGCAAAATATTGTTTAACATTTCGCCATAAGGGAAAACAGAAGCTGATTCGCTAAGATAAGCATACGCCGATTTATCTTTTGAAAATAGTTTGCCTATAAGTGGCAGTATGAATTTAGTGTAAAAAGCATAACCCTGCCTAAACGGGAATTTGGTTGGCACAGATGTTTCCAGTATTACAAAAACACCGCCCGGTTTCAGTACACGGCGAATTTCGGCAAGGCCTTTTTCAAGCGTTTCAAAGTTACGTATGCCGAAGGCTACAGTTATAGCATCAAAGTAATTATCTTCAAATGGCAGGTTTTCGCTGTCGCCATACACCAGTTTTATACGGCTGTCAAGATTGCGTTCCGTTACTTTTTTACGGCCTACTTCCATCATACCTTCTGATATATCAGCGCCAATAATTTCCCCGGCACCGGTTTGGGCCATAAGTATGGCAAGGTCGCCCGTGCCGGTTGCAATGTCAAGTATTGTCTGCGGGTTTTTAGCCGACACCATTTTAAGTACCTTTTTACGCCATTTAACATCAATGCCAAAAGATATTACACGGTTAAGTCCGTCATAATTTCCTGATATGGTATCAAACATTTGGGCTACCTGTTCTTTCTTGCCCAGGCCTGAGTCTTTATATGGGGTAACTTGTTGCGACATTGTATTTTTTTGAATTGACAAAGATAGTGGAAGTTTTGTTAATCTTTGTTGGAATTACATGGTGCACTCCTTGTAACTCTTTAATAAAGCACTCTAAGGATCTTAGGGTTTGCTATCTTGTATTTGTATTGTAGAAATATCTAGTTCATTATACCGTTTAATAAATTCTTTTAATTTGTCTTCATTTATATCTAGATCTTTAGTAAATACATTGTTTTCACATAAGGCAAAAATCAAATCATTACGTCCAATTATCCTGGAATTAGAAAATTGTTGTCCTAGTGTTTGAAAAACAATTATACTTGAAAATTTCCCATTACCAATTGATTTAATATTCCCCACTATTAAACTTTTGTTGTTAAGATCAAAAATTTCAAAGCGATTACCTTCTTTACTATATTTAAAGGCAATTTTGTTATTTAAAACGATATCTTCCTTTGTAAACTCAACGGCGGTTATAATTTGTTCTTCTTTTTTTTGAGCTACAATTACAGATGTATAAGTTAATAAAGTAACTATAAAAAATAATTTTGCAATGGTTATTTTCATTTTCTTGCTAACGTTTCAAAAGTAAAATCAAACGTATGCTTTTCATCCTTTGGGTGATGCACTTTCTCTGCCAGTTTCCAAACGTCAGTGTCAAACTCAGGAAAATATGCATCAGCTTCAGGAGAAATGCCATGTACGCGTGTAAGCTCAATTTTATCGGCTTTGGTTATGGCCTGCTTGTAAATTTCGCCACCGCCTATTACAAATACTTCATCATCCTGGGGGCAGGCAGCAAGCGCTTGGTTAAGGCTGTTTACAATAATACAGCCTTCGGCGTTGTAATCTTCCTGACGGGTTATAATAACATGTGTACGGTTAGGCAACATGCCGGGAAGGCTCTCAAAAGTTTTACGCCCCATAATTATATAATGCCCAGATGTAAGCTGTTTAAAACGCTTGAAATCATCAGGCAGGTGCCACAGCATTTTATTGTCTTTGCCTAAGGCATTGTTTTCGGCTATGGCGGCAATAAGGGTAAGGGTCATTATATAGTGGATGTATTGTCTTTTTCAATCTTTTTCTCCAGCTGGCTAATACGGCGTTCCTGGCGTGCCACCAGTTTGGTTATCTGTTCCTGTTCCCATTTTTTATTAATAAAACTTTCGGTTACAAAAACCTTTATAAAGTGCATAATAAACAGAAATCCCCACCCGGTTATAGCCCACAGGTACCAGTCATGGTATTCGTCTACTTTCAGTACTTTATTAATAATGTAAAGAAATATGCTCCCTACAAAAAACAGGATAAAATGAAAATAAACACGTTTTTTCTGTTTCACCCTTTTGCGGGCATATTCATACAGTTCCTGCTGGTTGCTTTCCATAGTTTAGTTTTTGGTAAAACTAAGATAATGAAAAAAAGTTAAACTGCCACAGCGCCTTTTATGTGTGGGTGCGGATCATAGTTTTCTAATGTAAAATCCTCAAATTTAAAATCGAAGATGTTTGTTATTTCGGGGTTAAGCTTCATGGTTGGCAGTTGCTTTGGTTCGCGGGTAAGCTGTAACTCAAGCTGCTCTATATGATTGT
>JBQGDS010000048.1:0-3236 GCA_052039185.1 Flavobacterium sp. | reverse complement strand
GATCGAAAGACCGTTATTTCCAGGATGTGGAAGATGATGTAAAAAAGCTGGTTCCTGAAGGTATTGTAGGCCGTGTGCCTTACAAAGGGGAATTGTTTGAAAGCATGCTGCAGTTTGTAGGTGGGCTTCGTGCCGGTATGGGTTACTGTGGCGCTAAAGATATACCTACGCTACAGGAAACAGGAAGATTTATCCGCATTACTTCAAGCGGTATTTCAGAGAGCCATCCGCATAATGTAACCATTACTAAAGAAGCTCCTAATTATTCAAGATAGTGGACGGCATTAGCCAAAAGCACAGTTTAATTTGATTATAAATATAAAAATACCTGCAAGGTTTTTAAAATTTTGCAGGTATACTATAAGCCTGATATTTTTAAGGTATCATGTTTAAATTTTTGCCCTGTGGCTAATTAACTCCCTGAATTGTCTCCGGTTTCTTCTTTCTTAAGGTCGGCGCTTTCCCATGCATGGTCCTGTGCGCCTAATTGCGAATAGAGGTCATTTCTTAGCAATTGCTCCTGCAGTTCAATCTCTTCCATGGCTGTCATCAGGAAGGCGGTTTTATCATGACGCTTTTCGGCCAGTCGGTGTATAGACTGCTCATCATACTTTATAAACCGCTGTCCCTGCCGTGTAGCTGTGTATCGCCTGTGTCCTAACTCTACAAGCGCATCAACACCAAGGTGTACTGCACTGTACAGGTTTTCCCTGTAAAAATTATTCACTTCCATTTCAACAAGGTCAAAGGCATCATTACGGTTTCTTGCCCTTGCCAGTATTTTTATATGCGGGAAATGTTTTTTAACCTTCTCAACCACTTCAAGATTTACACGTGGGTTATCAATTGCAGCAATAAATATCTTGGCGCTTTCGCACCCTGCAGCTTTAAGGAGTTCCAATCGTGATGCATCGCCATAATACACCTTGAAGCCCATTTTACGAAGTGACTCCACACGGTCACTATCCATGTCAAGTACAGTTGCCTGGATACCATTTGTTTTCAGAAGGCGTGCAATTGTACTTCCAAAATTACCAAACCCGGCAATTACCACGTTATGCTGCTCGTCAATAGTGTCAAACTTTTTATTTTCTTCTTTTTCCTTTACGCCAAAGAATGGATCAATCCATCGTTCATTAATTAATAAAAGGAAAGGTGTTCCCAGCATACTCATGGCTATTACAGCCATCATCTGGTTGGCAAGCAGAGTAGGCATAAGGTGTAATTGCGATGCAAAGCCTAATATTACAAACCCAAATTCTCCCGCCTGGCTAAGGGCAAAAGCAAATAGTATATTTTGATCGGGGCTTTTTTTGTACACCCGCCCGACACCAATAAGTACAAGGAATTTGATGATATTAAATATGGTGCAGAATATTATAATAAAAGCAGGATCAGCCATAATAAGCCTGAAATTGATAGATGCTCCCACACCTATAAAAAATAAGCCTAGCAATAGCCCTTTAAACGGCGCGATATCACCTTCAAGCTCATGCCTGAACTCGCTGTTAGCTAAAACCACACCTGCCATAAATGCACCCAAAGCAGGGCTTAACCCCACAACCTGCATAAGGTAAGATACTCCCAAAACAAGCAATAGAGCTGATGCGGTAAACAATTCCTGCAGGCGGGTATTGGCAACAATGTATAATACAGGAACTATAATGAAACGCCCGGCAAGGTAAACTGCTGCAATAGCACCAAATACAATAAGTGTTTGCAGCCATCCGTCAAGATTTGAGATAAGTGAGTGCTGAATATCTTCGTTTATTACACTGCCGGGTGTAAGCAGGGGTAATATGGCGAGTATAGGTATAACTGCTATATCCTGGAACAGCAATACTGCAAAAGATGAACGCCCCATTGATGTTTTGGTAAGACCTTTCTCTTTTAACGTTTGCAATACAATAGCGGTAGATGATAATGATAACGCTAGGGATATTGCCAGCGTTGCCTGCCATTCCCAACGCAATACTATTGAGCAGGCTATAAAAAGCACTAAAGATGTTCCTACTACCTGAAGCGAACCCATACCTACAATGAACCGCCGCATTTTCCAGAATTTATTCGGTTCAAGTTCAAGCCCGATAAGGAAAAGCATCATCACTACGCCAAACTCGGCGAAGTGCATTATGTCTTCACCTTCAGAACCAATAAACCCAAGTACAAATGGGCCAATTATAATTCCTGCCAGCAGGTAGCCTATTATAGAACTAAGTCCTATTTTTTTTGCTATAGGCACGCAAACTACCGCTGCAGCCAGATAAATTATTGCCTCGAAAAAAATTCCGTTTTCCATAGGTTACTTCCGGTTCTCCTGAAACCAGTCGTTAAAATAAGGATAATCTGTCATTTCTTTACTCTCAGGCTTGTTATGTTCTAAATAATTTAACACTTTGCCATAAACCTTGCCACAGTTTTCGTAATCCTCAGCTTCCATTGAGTGTGTTCCGTGTATCACAAAAGGAGGAAGGTAATCCATGCGACACACACGTGCCGTTTGTACAAACGGTTCCATAAGCTGTGGTATGGTGTGCATATGCCGCCCGGAAGGTGAATAGGTCTCCTTTCGACCGCCTGTAGTAATAGCCTGTAACAGGCATTTATCTTTAAGGGCATAACCATCTTTGCCGTACGCCCAGCCATGCTCCAATACAATGTCTATCCATTGTTTTAGCAGTGGGGGGCAGCTATACCAGTACATGGGGTGCTGCCAGATGATTATGTCATGATTGTAAAGTAGTTCCTGTTCCCGTTTCATATCCACATCAAATTCGGGATATTCTTGGTACAGGTCATGAAATGTAATATTGGGTGATTGTGGTATATGCCTTACCATGGCCTGATGTGCATTGGACTTTTCAAAAAGCGGGTGTGCAAAAAGTATCAGGATTTTATTCGGCATATATTACATCATGAATTTATTTCATCTTTTATCATTCCTTTGTCGCCCACAAGCCATACAATATCATTCTTTTTAAGAATAAAGTCTGATTCAGGGTTAAGAATGCGCTGGTTGTCACGTTCAATGCCTACTACAAGGCCCTGGGTTTTTTCCCTTAGTTGTGCTTCACGTATGCTTAGCCCTATAAAACTTTGCGATGTAAGTACTATTTTTTCAAGTACTACTTCGCCATGTGTAGCATTGCGCTGCCTGCTGCTTTCAAGGTACTGTTCAAAAATAAGCACCTGTTCGTCAGTTCCAATAACATATAACACATCTTTAGGATAAATAA
>JBQGDS010000047.1:0-2487 GCA_052039185.1 Flavobacterium sp. | reverse complement strand
GGCAGCTTACAAGGCATACAATAGGCAAACGAGGCATAGAGCATATATTCCGTTAAAACTGGAATGTCATATTAAATCATTTGATAGTTTGGAAGGACATGTTATCTGTAATAATACTGTTTTCAACACACGAACATTTGTTCAAGATGAAATTATCACAACGATCGCTGTATCGGGTTTATCTTTTAATAATATCAAAATCTTTAATAATGTAAATGTTATTAAAGATAGCCATAGACTGCCTTATATTTTATCGGGTACCGAAAATATAGTTGCTTCAGTAAGTCACCACGGCAGGGCAAAGCAAATAATAGGATTAATTACAAACTGATATGAAAGATTTCTTCAAATCGCTTTTTGAATATACTTATCATTATAATGATAAAGTAATAGAGGCGCTTATGCATGCTTTATCAGCCCCTGAAAAATCAATACTGCTTATAAACCATACTGTAAACGCTCAGGAAATTTGGAATGCAAGGATAGAAGAGAAGGAGTGCGGTATAAATGTTTGGGAACTAAGGCCTATTGATGTGCTTAAAGAAATCAATAAAAACAATTATGAAAAGTCATTAGATATAATCCGGACATACGATTTTGATAGAATTGTAGCATATAAAAACAGTAAAGGTATAGGCTTTAGCAATACGGTACAGGACATGCTCTTTCATGCTGTAAACCATTCTACCTATCATAGAGGACAGATTGCTACCGATTTTAAAAATAACGGACTTACGCCAATATCAAGCGATTATATTTTTCACAAACGATAATTATATATCCAGTTTCTTTTTTAGTTTTAGGAAAAGGATAGCTGTTATATAAGCATTCCATGATGCCGTGTGGCGGTCACTTTTGCGTACTTTAAGTGCATCACACAACTCATCAAGTGTGGCGCGGGTATCATCAGGGAGGTCTTTCCAGCGGGCATATAGTGCATTGGTATCCATCAACGGATTGCGAAGCCTGCCCAGTTCAAGCCTTTTCAGTGCCTGGTTAATCATTTCAATATCAAGGTTTATATTGTGGCTAACCAATGTAGCATCTTTTACAAAATTAAGGAAGCGGATCATGGCTTCGGCTTCAACTACTTTATCATGCTTCTCCTGCTTTACAACACCCTGTAATGCTACTGAGCCTGATGTAAACTTTTCCTGCTGAATATATACTTCAAGAAAATCGCCTACTTCAATAGCATTGTTTACCACAGCAACAGCACCTATAGAGAGTATAACATCATCTTTCCAGTCAAGGCCGCTGGTTTCCATATCAAATATAACATACCTGCGGCCCTGTTGTTTTTCACCACTGTCAAAAAGGGCCTGATAATTTTTCCAGAATTGCGGAAGGCTTCCGCCTGTTAACCATTCAAAAGCCATGTTTTAATTAATATAAGTTAGTGAAAAACGATTTTTTATAATGTCGTGCAGGTCATTTATTGGCTGGAAACAGTTCTTAAGCTTTACTTTATCTGACTTGGATAATTCATTTAAATTTAAATACTTACCATCAGAATCATTTATTAAACCTTCTTCAGTCCGGAAACGCATTAACGCATTAAATGCCTCGGCACATTCTTCATACAATTCGGCATTCTGCGGTTCCAGTTCTGCAAGCTTTTTAAAGCGATAATAAGTATTTGTAACCTCAATAAGGTTTTGGCTCAGCGCTAATAAACGTGCAGCATCTGAAAGAGGTTCAAGTGCACGGCTCTTAATATCAAAGCTGTCTTTATGCTCACCATCATTCTCCACCAAAAACTGCCTGAAAAAACCAAGCGGTGGCGGGTTTTTAAGTGTATCTGCAGCCAGATAGGCAAAAAACTTCTTATTCCTGTTAATACTTTTTGAAATACTGTCCATCAGTACATCTTCAATAGCAGGATAACCGTATATAAAATCAAAGTCAAAAAATGTGGTGCTAAGCTCTACACCCTTTTCAGCAGGGGTATTAATCCATGTATTGTACTGGCTTATCCAGTCGGATACCGATTTACACCACTGCGGGTTATGGGCCAAAAGTCCGTCTTCACTGTAATCATAGCCAATTTTAAAAAGTGTCCGGGTAACCTTTTCTGCAAGCTCCATGAAATAGGTTTTTACAGTATCATACTGTTCAGGTTCTACATCCTCAAAAATCAGTGCATTATCCTGATCGGTAAGCAGCAGCTGTTCTTTACGGCCCTGACTCCCAATACTCATCCATACAAAGCGGACAGGAGGGGGAGTGCCAATTCTTTCCACGGCTATTTCAATAGCCCTTCGGGTTATGGCAATATTAATCTCTGAAACAATATTTGTAATATGTGAAACAGGAATGTTCTTATCAATTGAATTCTGAATCAGGTCAGTAAGTTTTTCCCTTACATATTTCAATTCTTTTGATCGTGTTGCCCTGCGGGTTTGTTTTAACAAAACACCCGGGGTATTAGCCTGTGCAGCCACCACATCATGTTCAGAAATTATTCCGCTTACGGGAGATTTATCT
>JBQGDS010000046.1:0-2854 GCA_052039185.1 Flavobacterium sp. | reverse complement strand
GCAGGCAGGCAGGCATTTTTTGAGGATTATATTGTACGTCTTAAAAAGCAGGAAGAGGAAGCCCGCAAAAAACAGGAAGAAGCAGCCAGAAGACAGCAAAACATGTCGGGCGGTGGCGGCATGGCCGGTAATGACCTCATGATGAATGACAAGATGGGCGGTTCAAATGTTATGGGCCAGAGAGGTCAGACTTTAGGAGCCGAATCTAAAAAGCAGGCTTTTATGGAGCAGCGAAATGCTGCGTTAAATAACCCTTCGCCGGCAGCAACCGGCGGTGGCGGTAAGTTTTACTTTTACAACACAGCATCTGTGTCTTACGGTATACTGGAATTCCAGAAACGATGGGGTAAGCGCACACTGGCTGATTACTGGCGACTGGCTTCCGAACAGCGCAATAAAAGTGGACAGAGTGTAGAAGATGCTGATGATTCATTTGGCGGCGTTGCGGTGGCATCGGGTAAAGAGGCTGAAGCCGATCCTCGTTATACGCCGGATTATTACATAAAGCAGCTGCCTGCATCTAAACCGGTGCTGGACAGCCTTGCTAAGGAACGCAATTTTGCCTATTTTCAGTTAGGTACTATTTATAAAGAGAAATTTAAGGAATACCAAAGGGCTGCCGACAAGCTTGAAGGACTACTGCAGAACAATCCTGAGGAGCGCCTTGTACTTCCGGCAAAATATAACCTGTACAAGATTTATGAAATAATAAACCCGTCAAAAGCGGAAAAATACAAGCAGCAGATACTGAACGAGTACCCTGACAGCAGGTATGCCGAGATTATTCGTAATCCGTCTTCTGACAGTATAAATGCAGGAAGCCCTGATGCTGTATACTTTGCCGTTTACAAGCGTTTTGAAAAAGGAGAGTTCCGCGAAGTGCTGGCCGACACCGAAAAATATATTGATATATACACCGGCGAAGAAATAGTGCCTAAATTCGAAATGCTTAAAGCCCATACCGAAGGAAGGCTTAAAGGAATTGAGGAATATAAGAAAGGGCTGAATTACGTTGCACTTAACTATCCTAACAGCGAGGAAGGAAAGAAGGCGGAGGCAATGCTTAAAACTGATATTCCAAATCTGGAGAAATTAACATTCGGACGTCCTGCACCAAGCTGGAAACTGATATTTAAATTCACACCGGGCGATGCCAAAATAAAACCGCTTACTGATAAAATTCAGAAATTTATCAAGGAAGGGCTTAACAACAGTATTACCCTCTCTGAAGATACATATACAACAGGCGAAAACTTTATAGTAGTTCACGGGTTTAACAGCAAGCTTGCTGCAGTTGATGCTGTAAGTGTGCTTAAGGACTTCAAAACGTATAAAATAGCTGAAACTCCTGTAATAATTTCGAGTGAAGACTATAAAGTAGTACAGATAAAAAAGAACCTGAACGAATTTTTAGCTATAAAATAACCATGTTTGATAAACCTCAAAAATCATATACCGACTTATTAGGTAAAACAAACAGGATTGTAGAAGGTACAGTCATAAAAGGCGATATTATTTCGCATGCCGATTTCAGGCTGGATGGCGAACTGATAGGCAATTTTACATCCAAAGGTAAAATTGTTATAGGTCCTGCAGGCAGTATTACAGGCGATATAGTATGTAAAAATGCTGATATTGAAGGGCGCTTTAATGGTAAGATTGAAGTAACCGAAATACTCAATGTAAAATCAAAAGCACATATAAAAGGCGAAGTAATAACCGCCAAGCTTGCAGTAGAGCCGGGTGCTGATTTTAGCGCTTCATGCGTTATGAAAACTCCGGTTAAAGCCATACACAAAAACAATGACCAGCAACAGGCAGGATAACAGTAAAAAATGGATCGCACTTATTAACATCCCTTTCCAGATGGGTGTAATAATATGCGCCGGTGTTTTCCTTGGCATGTGGCTTGATGAAAAAACGGAAAACACAGGCTCACTGTTCACTATTGTCCTTTCCCTGCTTTCTGTATTCATCGCTTTATACAATGTTATACGCCAGGTAAAAAACCTTGGCGACAATTCATCCAAATAGTGCAGAAATTACTTTTAGCTTTTATTGCGTTTGCAGCCATACTGTTCGGCGTGCATCATTTTATTGCGAATGCTTTTTTCAATCAGGTATTCTTTTATCAGGTTTGGCAAATCCATGCTTTCCTTTTTATAGCTACTCTGGTTATACTCATAGTAATGCAATTGATACATAAATCATTCCCCGATAAAACCGGGTTTGCATTTATGGCTTTCAGCATCCTGAAGATCGCTTTTTCAGTGCTGTTCTTCATTCCGCTTATGAGAGCCGATTTACCTTCTCCGGAAGCTGATGTGCTTAATTTCTTTGTGCCCTATTTTTTATACCTTACATTCGAGGCGGTTTCGGCTGTACGTTTAATAAACCGCACTTAAAGCATTGATTTCTTACATATTTCTGAAAATATGATATGTTTCTAAAAATAATATTTGGATATTTTTAAATGTGAATTAAATATGTACCTTTGCAAAAATTTTTAGGACATTATTTTAGCCATTTAAATTTATAATATAGTGATTTCAATCAAACCGCTTCAATCTTTCTTAACTGCTTTATTGATAGGTTTTTCAGCAAATACTATGGCTGACACGCATGTGGACAGTACAGTAGTTGCCCATGAAACTGCACACAGTGCCGAAACTGCACACGGCGGACATGGAGAAGAAAAAGAATTTAATGCCTCTGAGCTTATCAGTTCCCACATTGGCGATTCACATGATTTTCACGTATTTGATTGGGATGGACACCCTATATCATTCAACCTTCCGGTTATATTGTGGACAGACAATGGGCTGGTAACTTTCTCATCAGCACAGTTCCACCA
>JBQGDS010000045.1:0-3377 GCA_052039185.1 Flavobacterium sp. | reverse complement strand
CACTTGTAGTGCTATAATTTGTACCTGCAGTGTTAGATTCAAAATCAACATTATACTGTGCCCATACACTTGTTCCAGTCAGCACCATCGCAAGGAACAATAATCTAGTTAGTAGTCTTTTAGTCATAGAGTTCTTCGTGTAAAATTTTTATCGTTCTAACGGATGTCCCCAACATCCCACTATCAGGCAAAGGTATATTATTTTTCAATCCAAAATTAAGATTTAATTACGATTTTATTATGTTAATATTATGATATTGTTAAGTAAATCAGCAAAATACTCCGCCATTACCCGTAAATACTGGAGATTTATATATTAAATAATTAAAAATATTTCGACACAAAACACTCCCATAACATAACTTTCTGGAATAAAAAACCCCTCAATCCCGAAGGACGAGGGGAAACCGGTAAACCACACCTTACCTTAATTTGACCGGCTTTTTATCGTTACGCCAAAGCGTTATATTCTTATTATAGACGCAAAAATACCATTCAAATAATTAATATTTAAATATTCTGTTGCAATATTTAATCTTAATCCTACACAAAGGTATCACAACAAAATTTAAAAATAAAAATTTTAAACATAAAATTTTTAATAAAACTCAAAGAATTAATTAATAATATAAAATTTACTAACTATTCTTATTAATTATCAATAATAAATCTAAATAACATACAAAAAAGCCCGCTAAATGTGGCGGGCTTATTCATTATATTTAAATTACATTGTCTGTTTACGCAGATTAGCCATTTTAATCGCTACAATAGCAGCTTCAGTACCTTTATTACCGTGTATACCTCCACTTCGGTCTATAGCCTGCTGCATAGTATTATCAGTCAAAACGCAAAAAACCACAGGCACATCGGTAAGCACATTAAGATCTTTTATACCCTGAGCCACACCTTCGCAAACAAAATCAAAATGCTTGGTTTCACCCTGTATCACGCTACCTATTGCAATTACAGCATCTACATTCTGTGTATCAATCATGCGTTTTGAGCCATACACAAGCTCAAAGCTGCCAGGCACGTCCCAGCTTATAATATTATCCTGTGGCACACCATTTTCAAGCAATGCCTCAACAGCGCCTTTATAAAGTCCGGAAGTTATATTTTCGTTCCATTCTGAAACAACAATCCCAAACCGAAAATCTTTCGCGTTTGGGATTGTGTTCTTATCATATTCAGATAAGTTCTTATTTATCGTAGCCATATTTATTCAGCCCTTGCTATATGAGCGTCAATATTAACGCCTTCAGCAGATGTTTCGTATTTATCTTTTATCTCGGTAAAATGCTTAAGCGCATCAGCCTTTTTGTTCATGATCAGCTCAAGCTGTGCCGCTTTGTAAAGGAAACGCGGAGTAGTAAGCTCATTGTCGCTGGCTTTAGCAGCTTTCAGGTAAAACTCAAGTGCATCTTCGTTTTTGCCCAGCTGTGCAAAGGCATCGCCTTTGCCACCTTCAGCCATAGCTGTAAGTACATCGTCTTTTGATTTGAATTTATCAAGATGCTCAACAGCCTCTTTGTATTTTCCTGTATTAAGGTATGCCATGCCTGCATAGTACTGAGACAGGTTAGCAGCATCTGTACCACCGTAGTTTTCTATAACACCAAGGAAACCCATTTTACCCTCACCGCCTTTAAGCGCAAGGTTGTAAAGTGAATCATTAGCAGCCTGTGCATCTACAGCCTGGGTAAAGTATTCCTGTGCCTGGAACATTTCATTAGCTGCCTCATCTTCTTTAGGCGAAGCAACAAACTTGTCATACAGCAGGTATCCTATTGTACCAAGCGCTATAACACCCACTATAACAAATAGTATTTTCTGGTTACGGGCAACCCATGCTTCAGCTTTGTTAGCTCCCTGGTCTAATGAGTTAAATACCTCAGCCGTTGTGCTTTTTCCTTCAAAAGTTTCTTCCGGTTCTACAGTGTTAACTTCCGCCTCGGGTTTAGGTGCTTTATAGCCTCTTTTGTTATATGTTGCCATCTATCTTATTTTAGTGAGCCGCAAAAATAAAATTTTTATTGAATATTAAAATACCTTTTCCATGATATTTTTTCAATAATTTGCGGCCACTTTTAAAAAAAGCCGTATATTATTGTCGCTGCACAAGCACAAAATGCATTTATAAATGTACCTGAAACACCTGTCGTTGCTTAATTATAAGAACATAGCCGAAGCCGGTTATGAGTTTGACCCCAAGATAAACTGCTTTGTGGGGCGCAACGGCGTAGGTAAAACCAATGTGCTTGACGCCGTGTACCACCTTGCTTATGGCAAAAGCTATTTTAATCCGCTGGCTGTACAAAACATTAAGCACGGGGAAGAATTTTTTATGATAGACGGCACGTTCATTAAAGACGGCCGAACTGAACAAATAGTATGCAGCCTTAAAAAAGGGCAAAAAAAAGTACTTAAGCGAAACAGTAAAGCCTACGAAAAGTTTTCAGAGCACATTGGCTTTATACCTTTGGTAATCATCTCTCCTTCTGATAATGACCTGATTGTGGAAGGAAGCGAGACCCGTCGCAAATTTATCGACAGTGTAATATCACAGCTTGACAGCCAGTACCTGCAGCAGCTTATTGCGCATCAAAAAATACTTTCGCAGCGTAATGCCCTACTTAAATACTTTGCACTGAACCGTACGTTCGACAGGGAACAGCTGCTTATATATAATGAACAGCTACAGCCACTGGCACAATCTATATTTGAAAAAAGGAAAAATTTCCTGGCAGATTTCATTCCTATTTTTAACCGACATCATCAGGCCATAACCGATTCTGCCGAGAGCGTAAGCCTTATATACGAAAGTCACCTGCACACTAAAAGCCTGTCAGAGTTATTGGACGAGAACCTAAGTCGAGACCGTGTACTACAATACACAAGTGTGGGTATACATAAAGATGATCTTTTATTTGAGATTGACGGCCACCCAATTAAGAAATTCGGTTCGCAGGGCCAGCAGAAATCTTTTCTTATAGCCCTAAAGCTTGCGCAATTTGAATTTATGAAAGTGCAAAGTGGCGTACTGCCCATATTGTTGTTTGATGATATATTCGATAAGCTGGACGCTACCCGCGTAGAAAAGATTGTCAGGATGATTGATGATAAGGTCTTCGGGCAGATCTTCATATCTGATACGCATCCTGAGCGCACTGAAGCGATTGTAAAAGCTACACATCAAAGCTACAGGATTTTTAATTTGTAGATTATTTGATTTTTGGTCGGTAGATTTTTAGATTGTCAGACTTCTTCGTTACTTTGTTAAGATATACCAACCGACTTAACGACAAACTTCAGGCAATGCTTCAAAAAGAAACACTTCAGTTTATAAAAGACCTTAAAGCAAATAATAATCGTGA
>JBQGDS010000044.1:0-4455 GCA_052039185.1 Flavobacterium sp. | reverse complement strand
TTTCTTCCTTAGCAAGCGCTATAAAGTGTTCTTCTTCCTTGTGTGGGATAATAACGGCGAACACGCCAATATCACTAAGCAGTATTGAAGCGGCTTCCACAATGTCTTCAAAAGGAAGTGACTGGGTAAAACGAGCCTTGTCACGCTGCTCGTTGCCACTGGTGTAATCTTCGGTATAAAAGGGTGGGTTAGAAACTATCAGGTCGTACTCATCTTCGGGCTCTTCCATAAACTCATCAAGCCCGGCATGGTAACAAAAAAGCCTGTCGCCCCATGGAGATTCCTCAAAATTTTCCACGCATTGTTCATACGCATCATCGTCAATTTCCAGTGCGTCAATCTGCTCTGCATGACTGCGCTGCGCCAGCATGAGTGCAATAAGCCCTGTACCGGCTCCAACATCAAGAATCGAGAAGGGATTGTGGCTAACAGGTGCCCAAGCGCCAAGCAACACACCATCGGTACCTACTTTCATAGCACAACGATCTTGCTGAATTGTAAATTGCTTAAACTGGAACATTAGATAGTTGGATTATTGGATTTTTAGACTTTCAGATAATAAATGTAAACTGTACAGGGAGAACCTGAAACTTTAAAAACCTCAAACAAAACTAACTATTAAGGTACAGGTCAACCAGGCCTTCAGGAGTGTTTAGTATAACTGTTTTATTTTCCCTGTCTATCTTAACAATAAAATCGTCAATCATTGGGATAAGGATTTCCACTTCGCCTTTTTTAATTTCAAAAAGGGGTTGTGCGGTACTGTCGTTTATTGACTCTATGATGCCAATGTTGCCCAGCCTTTGGTCTTCAGCAATAAAGCCTATCACTTCGTGGAAATAAAATTTATTGCCTTCCAGTTTTGGCAGCATGCTAAGTGGCAGGTATACTGCTTTGCCTAAAAGGGCATCGGCATCGTCTTCAGTATCTACATCTTCAAAACGAACGCGAAGGAAATCGTTTTTATGCAGTGACGAATGGGTAATAAAAAATGGAACCAGGTGTTTGCTGACTTCAACAAACACTGATTCCATGTTTTCGTATAACTCGGGCTCATCAGTATCTAACCAGATAAGGACTTCGCCTTTAAAGCTGAATTTCTTAGCGATTTTACCTAAATAGAAACAATCTTCTTTACGCATGTATCGCCTCCCGGAAATTAAGCCTGAGTTTCTTCTGTGTTTTCTTCAGAAGTAGTTTCTGCATCAGCAACAACTTCTTCGCCTTCAGCTGTAGCAGCCTCTTCAGAAGCTTCGGCAGCAGCGTCAGCCTCTGCTTGTTTAGCAGCAGCAATACGGTCAGCGTTTACTTTTTTCTCAGCTTCAATCGCTTTTGCTTTAGCATCAGCTTTAGCTGTAGAAAGGTTGTCTTTCTTAGCATCTACCTTACCTGCTTTTTCATCCAGCCATGTAGCCAGTTTAGCGTCAGCCTGCTCCTGTGTAAGAGCGCCTTTACGCACACCGCCGTCAAGGTGGTGCTTAAGCAAAGCTCCTTTGTAAGAAAGGATAGTCCTTGCTGTATCAGTTGGCTGTGCACCATTGTGTAACCATTTAACAGCGCTGTCAAGGTTAATGTCAATAGTTGCAGGGTTAGTGTTAGGGTTGTAAGTTCCTATTTTCTCAAGGAATTTACCATCTCTTTTTGAACGGCTGTCTGCCGCTACAACCCAGTAAAAAGGCTTGCCTTTTTTACCGTGTCTCTGTAATCTGATTTTTACAGGCATAATCTGTTTGATTTAATTGAGGTACCCGACCTCGGTTATTTTAAGGTTGCAAATATATAAAAGTTTAATAAACAATCGTTTCAAATATCATTTTTTATGAATTATTGCGTTTATAGCTTAATGGTTTGATAAATAAAATTGTGATTTTGTTATAATTTGATTAGGATATATTCTATAAAAAACTATTTTTGTCGTTGTAAAATTTGTTTACCCCTTTTTCTAATTAAACAATAATGAAAAAAATAATATCACTATTAGTGTTGCTGGTAGCTTTTACCTCGTGTGAAGAAGACGTAAAGTTTAATGATCCCGCGGTTCAGGTTTATAAAGACAATGAGGTTTGGAAGGCAACAAATTTTACAGCAGTTAGAGGTGTAGACAATTCGCTTACTGTTACCGCTACCAATGGTTTTGAAACGCTAACTATGAGGACGGCATCTATAAACCCGGGCAATTATGAGCTTGGCCTTAATGAGAACAGTAAAGCCAGTTATGTAGTACAGGCAGATGGTATAACAATGTCTTATGCTACGGGTACAGGTCTGGGAGACGGACGTATAACAATAAGCAACAAACCAAGGGAAACTGATTTGACAAGAGGGTATATTACAGGAAGATTTTACTTTAATGTGGAAGATACTAATGGTACTGTAGTAAACTTCCAGGAAGGGATATTCTATAAAATCCCGGTTCAGGCACCTTAATATAATATAAGCCACCTGATTAAGGTGGTTTTTTATTTAGTGTATATTAAAATTTTATTAAATAATTTTAAATGGCCCTTTTGTAATTAATTAAAGTTACATTTGTAGGCGTAACAAATAATTAATTATGAATATATTCGTTGGAAATCTTCCGTTCAATATTGAGGAAGCAGATTTAAGAGAGTCTTTCGAAGCGTACGGTTCGGTTGATTCCGTAAAGATTATTAAAGACAAGTTTACCGGAAGAAGCAAAGGCTTTGGTTTTGTTGAAATGCCGGAAGACGAAGAGGCCCTTAAGGCTATTAATGAGCTTAATGGCGCTAATGTTCAGAGCCGCACAATTGTGGTTAACAAATCTGAGCCGAAGCCGGAAGGCGAAAGAAGGAGTTTTAATAACAACCGTGGTGGCGGTGACCGTGGAGGTTACAACCGTGGCGGTGGAGGATATAACCGTGGTGGAGGCGACTATAACCGCGGAGGTTCTTACTAAATATATAAAAGGCTTATTCTTTAAAACCACCTTATCAAGGTGGTTTTCTTTTTTGTTGATAATTTGTATTTTACTCCTCGTGTAAAATAATGTAATTTTGAAGAATGCTCTTAAAGGGTGTTTTTCTAACTTAACTTCCAAATTTCCAGCTGGTTTATGTATTTGATTTTTGACACTGAAACAACCGGATTGCCCAAGCGCTGGGACGCCCCGATAACCGATACTGATAACTGGCCGCGCTGTATACAGATAGCCTGGCAGCTGCATGATGATATGGGTAACCTGATAGAACATCAGGATTATATGGTAAAGCCGGAAGGTTTTAATATACCGTATGATGCCGAGCGCGTGCATGGTATAAGCACTGAACTTGCTGCCGAACAGGGTATATTGTTGGCAGAAGTCCTTGAAAAATTCAATATAGCACTGTCAAAATCAAAATTCATAGTTGGGCAAAATGTGGGTTTTGATGTGAATATTATGGGAAGTGAGTTTCATCGTATGGGTATGGAAACTCCGCTTTCGACTATGAAGGTGCTTGATACCTGTACCGAAATCACTGCCGAAATGCTGAAGCTGCCCGGTGGGCGTGGAGGAAAGTTTAAGCTTCCAACACTAACCGAATTGCATGAGTATCTTTTCGGTGAACCTTTTGCCGAAGCGCACAATGCCACTGCCGACGTTGAGGCTACAACACGCTGTTTCCTGGAACTGCTTAAAAGGGAAGCCTTTACTCATCAGGAGCTGGATGTTCCGCCAACGTATTTCCATGATTTCAGGACAATAAATCCGCAGCCCGTAAAGCTTATTGGGTTGAAGCATATTAACCTGAAGCAGGCTTCGGAAGATATACGCAAACGCCTTGAAAAACTTAAGTCGGCTGAAGCTGCAGCAGTGCATACTACTGCACATCAGCATGATATTACCGAGGTTGATTTTGTCCATCTGCACAACCACACACAGTTTTCAGTGCTGCAAAGTACCATAGCAGTTGCTGACCTGGTTAAAATTGCCGCAAAACATAAAATGCCTGCCGTAGCCATGACCGATCATGGTAATATGATGGGGGCTTTCCATTTTGTGAGCAATGTACTTAATCACAATAAAGCTGCCGAAGCAAAAAACAAAGCCGCTGTTGAAATTGGCGAACAGCCTACAGAGGTAATTATGAAGCCTATTGTGGGTTGTGAGTTTAACGTATGTGATGATCATAAAGACAAAACTCGTAAGGACAATGGCTATCAGATAGTGCTCCTGGCAAAAAATAAAAAAGGCTACCACAACCTGGCAAAAATGTCTTCTATAGCATTTACGCAGGGATTTTATTATGTACCCCGGATTGATAAGAAAGTTATACAGCAGTATAAAGATGATATTATTGTATTGTCGGGTAACCTGTATGGTGAAATTCCTAATAAGATACTGAACATTGGCGAAAACCAGGCGGAAGAAGCATTGCTATGGTGGAAAGCCGAATTTGGAGATGATTTTTATATTGAAGTAATGCGCCATGGCCAGGAAGATGAAAACAGGGTGAA
>JBQGDS010000043.1:0-4159 GCA_052039185.1 Flavobacterium sp. | reverse complement strand
TAATGTATCCAGCAGTATAGTCGGAAAGGTTTTCATACTAAGGAAAACAGTATTACCGTGCTCTGCAAAATAAATAAGCTCACGTGCCGACTCCTCATCAATTAAAGATTTTTCGGCGATATGCATAAATGTACCTTTTGCCTTGTACTGATTAGTATCATAATCGTACTGCTGCTCAAAATACTCATAAGGAGTACTAGAGAATTTTTCAATTTCACTACCGAAAAGTTTCGGGGCTTCTTTGTCAAAAACATGCAGCCCAAGCGGAATTTTATCCTTAAGCGCATAGGTGGGTTCCCAGTTAATAGGCTTTGGCTTATTACTGTCAATAACAATTATAAAGCCTATAATAAGCAATAGGAGAACTATATACAATGTAATTTTCCTGTTCATGTTATAAGCTGTTGATTGTTTTTATGAATGCCTTCTCCGCTTTGCGAAATGCTGTTTCATCTATATCAAATTCGCCATACCAGCTGTAATCGTATACGTATGACAGGTATTCAAAATCTTTTCGGAGGCTGGCATCTTTAATTTCATACAGGTAATCGGTATTGGTTTTGTCCCAATGCCAGTCTATTATCTCACGGTTCGACAGTTTTTTCAGCAGCCACAGGTAATAATAGCGTATACCCAGGCGGTAATTTTTATTTTGTTTTGTTTCTTCAACCAGTTGGGCAAAATTCATCTGGTGGATATTTTCCTGGTGTATATCCTGTACTGCAATATTTTTGCGCGACCTTCCGAAAATCCACAGGTTAGCTTCTTTGCCAAGTATTGCACTAACAATGAAATACACTACCATCAGCAGTATTATTATTCCTGCAATTCGTATTATAAAGGCATAAGTAGGTGTACGCTGTGCACCATCTCCAAAACTGAAAATTTCATCCAGTACATTAGCAAGCCATTCTTTAAAGCGTTCCCATCCTGATTTTGCAACAGCTTTACGCTCATAAACAAAATCATTACCGGTATATCGTTCTTTAAAACCGGGTTCAAAATTACGGGGTGTGTATACTGTGGCGGCATCAACAGGAACAAAAGTAACTGTTGATATCGAGTCAGTTACAGTTTCCTGTGCTGATAGCTGTACCGGTGCAAAAGCAATAAGTATGTAGAAAAATAATTTATTCACTATCAAGGCCTATTAGGTCAATTTCCGTTTGGGCTGAGCGGTTTTCATGCTCTTCCATATAGGTATAAAATATCATTCCCTGATTAATGAATAAAATGTTACCCAGTATAAAACCTGTGATGGTAGAAACTATAAACGTGATAAGAAGAGCTATACCCAATACTGAGAAAGAAGGCTCTGCCTGCGGATTCTCTATAGTATCGCTAAAAATTGATGCTATACCAATAAGGTACGGTATCATTGATAATATAGATTGTACAAAGTATATTATTACATAAAAAATTGCAGTTGAACCGGCGTTTGTCCAAACCCTGTTAAATAGTATAGTGAAACCTTTTTTGAATGATGTAAAATAATCACTTCCATTATTAAGGTAATCAAAAAATGATAGCGCCATCCAGCTGTACATAGCAGCAAATAGTATAATTGCCAACGGTATACCTATAAGAATTGAAATAAGCAATACGCAGAAAAACGTAAGCAACACAAGTATAGGTAGGAAGGTTACGAGCCACAAAAGTCCGAAGGATAGTATCCTGCCGGCCTTGGCTTTCATTTCTCCTACCAGCTGGTTAGCCGTTGGGCGTATATTTTTTTCAGTAAAACCGAAATATAATATGGGGAAACTGTAATGCACAAGTACTATCAGCAATAATAGTACAGATGCCAGTATACCCATAGATATAAAGAAGCCAATATTATTATCAAAAAGCTCCTCAATAACTCTGTTGCCTTGCGGATTTCCCATATTACTGAAAATACCTTCAAAAAATATCTGGCCCACAAAATACATTAGCAGTGCAAGCAAAAGCAGCAACGGCGTAGTGACTATAAAGTAGTTGCCGAAATAGTTTTTGCCATAGGCCCGGAGGAAGCCGAACGTATCGTTAAAAATATCGCTGAAATTGCGTAGTTTATAAAGTTTGAACATTATTGGTGTGGTTTATTTTTTTGTTGACCCTAAAAGGATATATAAGGTAATACCATGAAATAACTGCCAGCGTACCCAGTATTATAGTTACATTTAAAATAAGGGGCATATCAGGTGAATATCGGGTTACAAAACCTTCCAGCAAACCGGCCGCTATTGTAAACGGCATGGTGCTGAGTACTATTTTAAGTCCGCTTTTTAAACCTTGTTTGAAGGATGCCACACGCGAATAGGTTTTAGGGAACAATATACTTGCGCCCAGTATAAACCCGGCAGCAGCTTCTATAACTATGGCAAATATTTCCATACTGCCGTGTATCCATATACCGCGAACACTTTCCCAAAACACGCCCTGGTCGTAAAAAAAATACTGGAACGAGCCAAGCATTATACAGTTCATGAGCAATACCCACGCTGTACCCAGCCCGCCAAGTATACCGAATATGAACGATTTTATGCCCACCATAAGGTTATTAAGGGTAATGGCAAATGCCCCGCCCCAGTTACTCCCGCTTTTATATACGGCTACAGGATTACCTTTTTCAATATTTTCAAGTGTCATGTTTACATACCCGTCACCCATAATCAGGCGTACAAAATCCATATCATTTGCTGCTGATATTGCCCCGATGGCGGTAAATACAAAAAATAATAGGAACGCATACAGCACATATCTGCGGTTTTGGTACACCACTAAAGGCACTTCGGTTTTAAAGAAGTGGACAAAGCGGTTGGTTTCCTCACGTTTGGTTTTGTAAATCTTCTGGTACGTTATTGCGGCAAGATGGTTGAGGTAGGTAACCGTTTTGCTTTTAGCATAATATGTTTGCGCATAGGAGAGATCATTTACAAGATGGATATACAGGCTTGCCAGTTCATCAGGATTTTTTTTAGCTTTACCAAAAATAGCCTGTTCAAATTCAAGCCATTTTTCTTTATTTTGTTTAATAAAAGCAACTTCTCTCATATAAAAGCTAAAATATAAAATATGTCACAACTATCTATAACTACTACCCAAAATGTTAATATAAATTTCAATTCGGCTTCGGTGGGAGACAGGGTGCTGGCATATGTTATTGATATAGTTATAATTCTGGCTTATTATATTGCGGTATTTTATATAATATTCGATCTTTTTGGCGTTTCCGATCTTATAAAGGAATGGGACGTTTGGTCCAAATATGCATTGCAGGGCATACTATCATTACCTGCGCTATTTTATGCTTTATGGCAGGAGAGCATATTTGAAGGACAAACTATAGGCAAACGCATCATGAAAGTCAAGGTAATAAAGATTGACGGTTACCAGGCAAGCTTTAGTGATTATGTTATCCGCTGGATATTCCGTATTATAGAAGTAACACCACCGCTTACTTTTATAGGGCTTATAACTATGATGGTTAACGGAAAAACACAGCGCCTTGGCGATATGGCTGCAGGAACGGCGGTAATATCACTTAAAAACAATGTGGATATAAGCCATACCATATTGAAAGAGATCGATAATAATTATGTACCCGTATATCCTCTGGTTATAAAACTTACTGATAATGATATGCGTATTATTAAAGAAACATATGAAACAAGCCTGAAGCAAACCGATTTTGAAACAATAGCCAAACTCCAGGCGAAGATTGAAAATGTAACAGGCATAAAATCAATATCATCCAATGCCACAGCATTTGTTGATACTGTAATAAGCGATTATAATTACTATACCGGGAAAATGTAATGTTTTATCTTTTAGACATATTGGGTACTATGGCTTTTGCCATATCGGGAGTGCTTACCGCGATTAATAAAAAGATGGATCCTTTCGGGGTTTTTGTTATCGCTTTTGTTACGGCGGTAGGCGGTGGTACGCTGCGTGATGTGCTTATAGGCCGCACACCTGTGGGCTGGATGCAAGACCTAAACTATGTGTATATGATCATTCTCGGTTTTTTCATTGCACTTATTTTCAGGAAAAAACTTGATAAGCTTCGTACATCACTATTTTTGTTTGATACTATTGGCTTAGGTGTGTTTACCCTTATAGGTATCCGTCGCGGACTTATAGTAGGGCTTGACCCGGCAATATGCGTGGCGCT
>JBQGDS010000042.1:0-8211 GCA_052039185.1 Flavobacterium sp. | reverse complement strand
CTATATATTATCAATCCTTTCACATATTTTTAGTCAATATTAACTATATTTGTTAGGTAACCCTTATTCACATTCTCATGAACACGGATTTGACAATATTTTATACCGATGACGACCCGGAAGACTTAGAGTTTTTCAGGGAAGTTATTGATATTATTGATGACAGGGTTGTAGTGCATACCCAAAGTAACGGCCACGAGCTGATGCAGGCCCTCGACAACCCGCCACCAAATCCGCATATTATATTCCTGGATATAAATATGCCGGGAATGAACGGTTTTGAGATTTTAAAGCGTGTGCGTAATACTGAGTCGCATAAAAATCTTCCTGTAGTTATATTTTCTACTTCGGGTGATGAATCTGCAATAAAAAAGAGCAGGGAACTGGGTGCAAGTTTTTACGTTCAGAAATCCAGCGTGTTCGATCAGCTGAAAAACTCAATAGAGCATGCACTTAAAATAAACTGGGCAACTTTTTTACCCGATGACAAAAATTTTGTATATAATTTCAGATAACCTAAATGAATAACGGAACACTTACCGAAACCTTTGTAGGAAGGCTTAGGAATACTACAGCGCAATCCCATACCAACCTTGAAGAACTTCCTGTATCAAAATCTATAATGAATCCTGAAGTAACCGATGCCGAATATGCACTGTACCTAACACTTATGCATGACGTGGTAAAGGATACCGAACAAAACATATACCCGCTAATATCAGATATTGTACCGGGACTTGAAGATTACAGGAAAACCGGATTTATTGAAAGTGACCTTGCAACACTTGGTAAAAAAAAGGCAGGTTTTGTTCCTGTAATTTCTGAAGGCAGGGAAATAACCACTGCATTTGCACTGGGTATTGTTTATGTTATTGAAGGCTCATCGCTTGGCGGCAGGGTTATACTCAAAAATATTAATGCTGCTCTTGGCCATGATGCTGATAATGGCGCTAAATATTTTGCCGGTTATGGTAATACAACCGGTAGCCATTGGAAAAACTTTTTAAACATACTTACAGGCTATGAAGCTGAAAATAATTGTGGCGAAGAAATTATAGCCGGGGCTGATTATGCCTTTACAACCATAGCAAAACATTTCAGTAAAGTATAGCCCCTACTACTTTTTATGAATATAAAAGATATTGTAAACCGCGATATTGTAAACCTTACCAACTGCGAACAGGAACCTATACACATACCCGGCAGCATACAGCCGCATGGTTTTCTTTTAGGATTAAAGGAAGAAACATACCTGATTGATTTCTGCAGCGGAAATTGTGCCGATTACACAGGTATAGCGCATACCGAAGCACTCGGAAAACGTTTTAATGATGTTTTTGGCGCTGAAAACCTTGAAAAACTGGAAGCGTATATAAGCGGTAAACTTACACTGTCTTCCACATTGCTTTCATTAAATCTTTCAGGGAAAGATTACCTGTGTACTGTGCATAACAGCAATGGCATAGTAATACTGGAAGCCGAGCCCGTAATGCCGCAGGAAAAAAATGCGAGCAAGGCTTATGAGCAGTCATCGCAGTTCCTTAATTATATGAGCGACACCCACACGCTGAAAGAGCTGTGTGAGCTTGTTGCTAAAGGCACCCGTGAAATTACCGGTTATGACCGTGTTATGGTTTACAGGTTTGATAAAGACTATAACGGAGAGGTATTTGCCGAAAGCTGCCGTGAAGATCTTGAGCCTTTTCTTGGGCTGCACTATCCGCATACCGATATACCGGCACAGGCCCGCCAGCTGTACACGCAAAACCTGCTGCGCCTAATAACGGATATTGATTATACACCGGTTCCTGTATACACTGTTGATGATGCTCCCGGCAAAAACCTTGACTTGAGCCTTTCTATACTTCGCAGCACATCGCCCATACATGTACAATACCTTCATAATATGGGGGTTGGTGCTACGCTTACCATATCTTTAATTTATAATAAGAAGTTGTGGGGCCTTATTGCGTGCCACCATTATTCACCTAAAAACCTGTCGCCCGAAATAAGGCTGGCAGCGCAGTTACAGGGGCATTTTATTACCTCGCAGATAGATATGCGACAGGCAATTGAAGAGTATGACATAGCACGTAAAAGCGCCGCTGCACTTGAAATAATGAACACCATAGGGCTTGATTCCAAATCAGGTTCGTTTGATGGCATTATAAATCAGGCTGAACTGCGCCAGCTATGTAATGCCTCAGGCGTTGCAATAGTCTTCAATAATAAGGTATACAAAAATGGCCTTACCCCTCCTGATAATGAAATTAAAAATTTAGCCAGCTGGCTTTCGGTATATACCAACAAGTCCAACATGCATACTGTAAAGCTGAGCGATTTACTGGATAATGCTTATAAATATTGTGAAAGCGCATCTGGTATAATATACCACTCATTAAGTAATGAAGATAATGATTGCATTATCTGGTTCCGTCCTGAAACTAAAACAGAAGTACACTGGGGAGGTGATCCTAAAAAATCGATTGAGAAAGATACCAATGGCTTATCACCAAGAAAATCATTCGAACTGTGGAAAGAAACGGTTGATTGCCGCAGTAAAGAATGGATAGAGCCTGAACTGGCCAATGCCAAAGCTTATACTTTCAACCTGCAGCGCCAGATAAACCTTTATGTTATAACCCGCGAGGAAGAAAAATACCGTAAGCTAAGTGAACTGCTTAAGGAAACTAATTCTGAACTGGAGAATATTAACTGGATAAGCACGCATGACCTGCAGGAACCTCTGCGCAAAATACAGCTTATATCATCTCGTATATTAAGTAAAGATGAAGAAATATCTTTAAATGTTCAGGACTCCATTATGCGCATGAGCAGTTCGGCTAACCGCATGCAAACGCTCCTAGTTGATATACTTAAATACACCAGGCTGAAACATACTGATGAATCTTTTGATTCGGTAAATCTTAACCTTCTCATGGAAGAAGTTAAGGCTGACCTCGCAGAGTCCATCAATGAAAAATCAGCACATATAATTATTGATGAGCTGCCCGATGTTGATGGTGTCCCTTTCCTGCTAAAACAGTTATTCTCTAACCTTGTGGCGAACTCAATAAAATACTCGGCACCCGATAAAACACCCGAAATAAAGATAACATCCAATCATATGCCGATGGGCTATACACCTGATGATGTTACTATGTACAGGGTTATATATGTAGCCGATAACGGTCTGGGATTTGAACAGGAGTATGCAGAATCTATTTTCAATATTTTCACAAAACTTCATCCGTCATCCGAATACAAAGGATCGGGTGTAGGGTTGGCGCTTTGCAAAAAAATAATGCAGACGCATAAAGGCTATATTACTGCCTCATCAAGCCCTGGTGTAGGTACAGTTATAAGCCTGTATTTCCCAATAGAACCTGAATAAAATGAATGCTACGCTTGCATTGCTTGATGCTGTTAAAGCTTACGGACTGGAATGGTCTGCCCCGGTTGTGCTTAAGCGTAATGAAATGCTGTACACCGCCGGTACAATTGATACCAATATATACTACCTTGAAGAAGGCGCTTTGCGGATTATACATGAAACAGGAAATGACCTGAACACAATACGCTTTGCATACAACAATTCAATTTTTGCCTCGATGGATTCATTACTAACCGGGAATCCTACATTGTATTCGGCTGAAGCAATAAAAACAACAACACTCAGGCAGCTACCCTACGCTGCTTTTATGGAATTTATAAATAGCGACAGTAAACATCTGCTGCTCTGGAACCAAATATTGTCTTATATCATTATCGGCCAGTTGGAGAGGGAAATCGATTTGCTAACTGCATCGCCTCGGGAGCGTTATGAGCGGGTACTGCAACGTTCACCACAATTATTCCAGCAGGTTCCCCACAAGCATATAGCGTCATACCTGCGTATGGCTCCGGAAACACTATCGCGTCTTCAAAAATCTTGACGACAGTCAATTTTTAGTATTTTCGTGATGTGCAACTTTGCAGCAAAATCATCATCATGAAAACGAACAGTAAAAACCTTATTCCTGATTTGCTGGCAATCACAAAAACCAATATTGATGCTGCCGAAAAATTTTCCGCACTGCCTGACCAAACCCTGAATTATAAACCCACGCCAACAGCCTGGAGCATTTTAGAATGCCTTGAACACCTTAACTTGTATTCTGCATTTTACCTGCCTGAAATTGATAAACATTTAAAGGGGAATAAAACCGGCAGAAAATCAGAATTTAAAAGCGGTTTATGGGGTAATTATCTTGTAAAGATGATAGTACCAAAAACAGGTAGTAAAAAAATGAAAACATTTCCGGCTATGAACCCTGTAGGGAGCAATCTGGAGAAAGATGTTATAAAGGTGTTTATTGAATCTCAGCAGGATTTGATAAGTTATCTTGAAATGGCAAAATCATCAGACCTTAACAAAGCCGGAATACCTGTCACCTTCACACGGCTGATAAAACTTAAGCTTGTTGATGCTTTACGCTTCATGGCCTATCATAACCAAAGGCACGTACAGCAGGCCGAAAGAAATATCGAAAAATAAACCATAAAAAAAGTCCCTGTTGCAACAGGGACTTTTTATTTGAGCATGGAACTGTTTAGTTCTGCTCATTTTTTTTCTGGGCTCTTTTTTCCTTCAATAATTCCATTGTAGCACCGCCTACCCAATACATTGAGAAGCTAACTAAAAATAGCATAAGCCAAAAGCCTATTGTGAATATTGTAAGAAAAGCTAAAAAGCCAAGGTACTGTTGAAATTCAAACATGTTTTCCGGAATTTTTCGAATTCAGCTGTAAAGATAGCGTTAATATTTATTTTAACCAACGCGAAACCCTAAAAAACCTGATGATATTTTTAGCAAATCATTTTTTATACCTGCTTATAATGCTTAATTTTGGCTGGCTCTCAATTAGGCCTGCACAATAACAGGCAATTAGGCCTTACAAACAGAATAAAACCAAATAACACATAAAATGGAATACAGGATAGAAAAAGACACCATGGGCGAAGTGCAGGTACCTGCAGATAAGTACTGGGGTGCACAAACCGAACGTTCAAGGAATAACTTTAAAATAGGACCTTCAGGATCTATGCCGAAGGAAATAGTTGAAGGGTTTGCCTACCTAAAAAAGGCTGCTGCTTATGCCAACCATGACCTGGGTGCATTATCAGCTGAAAAGCGTGATGCCATAGCACAGGTATGTGATGAAATACTTGCAGGAAAGCTTGACGACCAGTTTCCGTTAGTTATATGGCAAACAGGTTCCGGCACACAAAGTAACATGAACGTAAATGAGGTTGTAGCTAACCGCGCACAGGTACTTGCCGGAGGTAAAATAGGCGAAGGCGAACCAATACTTAAAGCAAATGACGATGTAAATAAATCGCAGTCATCTAACGATACATACCCTACCGGTATGCACATTGCAGCTTACAAGGCTGTAGTTGAAGTTACTATACCGGGCGTAGAAAAACTTCGTGACACGCTGAAAGCAAAATCAGAGGAGTTTATGAATGTGGTAAAAATAGGCCGTACGCACCTTATGGATGCTACTCCACTAACACTTGGCCAGGAGCTATCGGGCTATGTAGCACAGCTTAACTACGGTATTAAGGCCGTTAAAAATACATTGGCACACCTTAGCGAGCTTGCCCTTGGCGGTACTGCCGTAGGAACAGGATTAAACACTCCTGCCGGTTATGATGTAAAGGTGGCTGAATATATTGCTAAATTTACAGGGTTGCCATTCGTAACTGCTCCTAACAAGTTCGAGGCACTTGCTTCTCACGATGCTATTGTAGAAGCACACGGTGCATTGAAACAGCTTGCCGTATCACTTAACAAAATTGCAAACGATATCCGTATGATGGCTTCAGGGCCACGTTCAGGAATTGGTGAGATTTATATTCCTGAAAACGAACCGGGATCATCAATTATGCCGGGCAAAGTAAACCCTACGCAATGTGAAGCTTTAACTATGGTATGTGCCCAGGTAATGGGTAATGACGTTGCTATTACGATAGGCGGCACGCAGGGACACTATGAACTTAATGTATTTAAACCGCTTATGGCTGCCAACTTCCTGCAATCGGCAAGGCTGATTGGTGATGCTTGTGTATCGTTCGACGAGCATTGCGCACAGGGTATTGAGCCAAACTATACACGTATTAAAGAATTGGTAGATAACTCACTGATGCTTGTAACTGCACTTAATACTAAAATAGGTTACTATAAAGCTGCTGAGATTGCGCAAACCGCTCATAAAAACGGTACTACACTTAAAGATGAAGCTGTACGCTTAGGATATGTTACCGCTGAAGATTTTGATCAGTGGGTAAAACCTGAAGAAATGGTAGGATCATTAAAATAAACTTTAAAAGCTGCATTATATAATGCAGCTTTTTATATAAAGCAGAACAGGCCGGGATATTCCGGCCTGTTTTGTTTTATATATTTATTTATTATTTATTATTTATTTCCTTTTTCGTAATCGGCAATAAACTGTGCAATACCAATATCAGTAAGAGGGTGTTTCAACAATCCTGTTATTGCTGATAGTGGCCCTGTCATAACATCGGCACCGATCTTGGCACAATTTACAATATGCATTGTATGACGTACTGATGCAGCAAGTATTTCGGTTTCAAAACCATAGTTATCATATATCTCACGAATTTCCTGTATAAGGTTAAGTCCGTCAGTAGATACATCATCAAGCCTTCCTATAAATGGTGAAACATAAGTAGCCCCTGCCTTAGCAGCCAACAATGCCTGCCCTGCCGAGAATACAAGAGTTACGTTAGTTTTTATTCCTTTATCAGAAAAATATTTTGCAGCCTTAACACCTTCTTTTGTCATAGGCAGCTTTACTACAATCTGCTCATGCAGGTCAGCCAGCTCCTCACCTTCCTTAATCATTCCTTCAAGATCCATGGCATTAACTTCGGCGCTTACATCGCCATCTACAATATTACAGATGTCTACGTAATGCTTTAGTATGTTGTTCTTACCTGTAATACCTTCTTTCGCCATAAGCGAAGGATTGGTCGTAACACCATCTAGAACACCTAGTTCCTGTGCTTCTTTTATTTGTTCAAGGTTTGCTGTGTCAATAAAAAATTTCATATGTATTAAGTTGTTGTGTTTCTAAAAATTTGTGCAAAACTACAATTTATAATGGTTCATCAGCATTTTTTCATATACTTTATCGGGCAATACCCGTTTCAGTACAATTGAAAATTTCTGAAGGAACGCTCCCACCTTATAATGTATTTTTGGCGCAGGATGCTGTATAATTGAAAATATGGCTTCTGCCATTTGCTTAGGGTCGCTTCCGCTGTCTACATGAGTGTTCATCATATTAAGTGTAGCCCCATAAGAAGTTTCATAAGCAGATCCCTTTACTAATGGTGCATGATACCGGCCAGCGGCAATATTTGTAGCAAAATCACCAGGAGCTACGTTGGTAATTTTTATTCCAAAAGCTTTTACTTCCATCCGCAATGCTTCAGTGATCAGCTCAAGTGCACCTTTTGATGCCGAATAAACACTGCGATATGGCAACCCCATGTAACCGGCTATAGATGTTACATTTATTATGAGCCCTGATTTCTGGCTGCGCATTTGCGGAAGAACGGCTTTCATTACCTCAATAGGCCCAAAAAGGTTGGTCTCAAAATTATTTTTAATTTCTTCAGCAGGAATTTCTTCAAGAGGCCCGGTAATCCCAACACCTGCATTATTTATAAGCACATCCAACCTGCCCTCTTTATCCAGCAAAGTTGCTACAGCAAGGTTTATACTATGCGCATCCCGCACATCAAGCGCTAATAAAGGAAAGGCAGAACCCTGAAACTGTTCCGGCTTACGGCTGGTACCGTATACTGTAAAACCTTTTGAAAGAAGATATTCGCCCACAGCCTTTCCTATGCCTGATGAGCCACCTGTAATTAGTACTACTTTGTTCATACGGCGAATTTAGTTTTTTTATAAGAAATCAGTAACGGCTATAAACAAAAAAATCTCCTTACGGAGATTACTGTAATAAAACAAAAAATGGCAAGCGACCTACATCGCACCGCTACAACCACATACCTTTGCTGTGTTCCCACCCTGGAGGAGTCTGCAGGAGCTGGTCGTGTAGGACTTGCCGGTGCGAATATACAATCTTTTTGTATTTTTGCAAGCGCAAAAGCGCATATTCATTATGTTTGTA
>JBQGDS010000041.1:0-5357 GCA_052039185.1 Flavobacterium sp. | reverse complement strand
AAAAAAATTAAAACAATAAATACGAGATAACGCATAAATAAGCCTATAAAGTTAATTGCAAATAACAGATGATACTTTTTCCATACCTTCTGAAGCAAGCATAGGGAACACTTCCACCTTATTACGGGAGTTATAAACCGTAGCAGGGTTTGGGTCAATATAAAATACCTTTGCGCCCGGCTTTGCATAATCCATAAGCCCTGCAGCAGGATATACCTGTAACGAAGTGCCTATCACAATTACATAATCGGCCTGTTCCACAATTTCAATAGCTTCGGTCATTGCCGGAACCATTTCGCCAAACCACACGATATGCGGACGGAGCTGATGCCCATCGGTATGCAGGTCACCTATGCTTATGTCTTTCTCCCAGGGTATTATATCTTTCTCATTGTTTACGCTGCGTGCTTTCATAAGTTCGCCGTGCAGGTGTAAAACGTGGATGCTGCCAGCCCGTTCATGCAGGTCATCAACGTTTTGGGTAATTACATTTACATCAAATTGTTTTTCAAGACCGGCAATTATTATATGCGCCTTGTTGGGCTGTACTGTCATCAATTGCCTGCGGCGCTGGTTGTAAAAATCAAGCACTAATTCAGGATTTTTACGAAAACCTTCGGGCGATGCCACATCCATAACGTTGTGGCCCTCCCAAAGTCCGCCTGCATCACGAAATGTAGCCACTCCGCTTTCGGCGCTAACTCCTGCACCAGATAATACTACCAGTTTCTTCATAGGTTTTTGTAGATTTGCAGGTGAAATATACCAAAAGTTTTACACCTGTAATAATCACGATGAAAAATACACATGACCAGGCATACCTTGACTATCTTGAAACATTTATAACCGAAAACAGGAGGGATAATTTTTTAAGAGTGCTTAAAGAGCGCACAAAACATTTTACTGTAGCTGTTGAAGATGTTTTTCAGCTGCATAATACCAGTGCTGTTATGCGTACCTGTGAAGTTTTTGGTATACAGGAGCTACATGTGATAGAGGAGAAGTACGGTAAGGATATAGATAAGGAGATTGCCCTGGGTGCTGAAAAGTGGGTTGACATAAACCGGTATGACAGTACAGCTGCATGTATACAGAGACTACGTGAAAAGGGTTATAAAATAATTGCAACATCACCACATGCGGATTCCTGTTTTCTTGAAGATTTTGATATATCCGAACGCTCTGCATTGTTTTTCGGAACAGAAAAGCTGGGACTTTCAGAAGAGATATTGTCTCAGGCTGATGGTTTTGTAAAAATACCCATGCATGGCTTTACCGAAAGCCTTAATATATCTACTTCAGCTGCTATTATAATACAGGATATTACTAACCGTTTACGGCGAAGTACTATTGACTGGAAATTAACTGATGCTGAAATGCTGGAAAAGCGTATTGACTGGACACGAAAAACAATTAAGGATATTGATTTTGTGACACAGCGTTACTTGGGTAATTAAGCGGAGGGGGAGTTATCCTTTATTCAGGATTTTATATTCTTCATAACAGCCGCTTATGGCATCCATTATCTGGAGGTCATTGGCCTCGTTTATAAAATCTTTCGAATAGTTGCAGCGTTCCAATATGCCTGAAATGTCTTCTTTTGCAATCCCTAATAGCGCAGCAAGTGTTTCGCGGTCAAATTTTGATGCAAGTGCGTTACGTACAGTGTCATCCTTTTTCATTTCACGGAGCCTGCGCATTTCTGATGATTTTTTACCAAAAGTGTTGTGGAGTAAATCGGCAGGGTTAAATACAGAGTTTACTACCCTTGTAAATGCTCCGGGAGACCTGTCGCCACCTTCATAACCCATGTTAAGGCCAGAAATGCTGTAGCGGTAGTTGTTATTGTAATTTACAGGAGCCAGTTTAGAGTCGATAACCAGATAACCGGTCAGGTTATATTTGGTAATTACAATAGGCTCAATAGTGTAGGCTCTTTCGGTAAGGGGAATTTTAGTAGTACTGTTAAACTTTAACCAGTCGCCTGTAACCCTTACTTTAATAGAAGTATAACCTATCATTGAAACGTGAAGGGTATCGTTCACGGCAGCTTCTACAGTAAAGTTTCCGCGTTCATCGGTTACGGTGCCTTTTACTTTGTTAATATTAATTACATTAACTCCGGAAACAGGTAGTAATGTGCCATCATTTATGATAGTACCTTTAACCTGAGTTGCTTCCTGGGAAAGCCCGGAAAACCCAATAAGGCAAAATAAAAAAACTACAAAATATCTCATTGACTGCATTAGTAAGGTAAATGTAGTAAACAAACGCGATATTTTGTAGTTAGTATGCATTTATATAAATTTTTTTAACGCTTAGCTTCTTCTTGGCCTCCTGTCACGGCTGCCGCTGCCTCCGCGAGATGCGTCGCCTTTCGGCTCACTTCTCCTTGGGCTGCGGTCGCTTCTTCCGCCTGATTGCTGCCTGCCACCGAAAGAATCACTTCTCCTGCCGCTTCCGCTGCGTTCATTCCTGTCGCCTCTGCCAAAACTTCCGCCACTGTTGCGGCCGTTATGGTCACGACGACGACTGTTAGAGCCTCCGTCATTTTTAGAAACTTCAACATTTATCCTACGGCCTTCAAGGTGCATGCTGTTAAGCGTGTCAAGTACCATTTGGGTATGATCGCTATCAGTATTAAAGAAAGAGAAACCTTCTTTAACATCCACTTTAAAGATATCGTCACGCCCAAGTCCAAGTGTATCACGAAGGAAATCCTTAAGGCTCATCCAGTCGAAATTATCTCTTGAACCTATGTTTACAAAGTAACGTACAGCGCCATCATTTCCGCCTTCTCTTAACGAGCTTTCACGCCTGTCAGAACCTGCAGATTGTGTTGAAAGATCCCTGTTTTTCTTATAATAGTTAATGAATCTGTTAAATTCAACCGATACCATTTTCTTGATAAGCTCTTCCTTAGTAAGGTCTTTCATAACCTCATATATTGCAGGAAGGTACGAATCAATTTCGTGGTCAACCTCTACGTCCTTAATCTTGTTAGCAAGGTGGAATAGCTGTATTTCGCAGATCTCGATACCTGAAGGAATTGTTTTTTCCTCAAACTTTTGTTTGATGATCCTCTCAATAGCCGATATTTTCCTTAACTCACTCTTAGTGATTATAACAATAGATGTGCCAAGTTTACCGGCACGGCCTGTACGTCCGCTACGGTGGTTGTAGGTTTCAATTTCGTCCGGCAACTGGTAGTTAACAACGTGTGTTACATTATCAACGTCAATACCCCTTGCAGCTACGTCGGTAGCAACAAGCATCTGTATCTGCCTGCCACGGAATGATTTCATTACGCCGTCACGCTGTGCCTGGCTAAGGTCGCCATGCAATGCCGCTGCATTATAGCCGTCTTCAATAAGCTTTTCGGCAACTGCCTGCGTGTCTCTTTTAGTACGGCAAAAAACAACCGAGAAGATATCAGGGTTAGCATCGGCAAGACGCTTTAGTGCTTCATAACGATCGCGTGCATTTACAAGGTAAAATTCGTGAGAAACTGTAGAAGAACCAGAGTTTTTATGTCCTACAGTAATTTCAAGCGGTTTCCTCATAAACTCTTTAGCTATCCTGGCAACTTCCTGAGGCATTGTAGCCGAGAACAGCCATGTACTCTTGTCATCAGGCGATGTAGAAAGTATCGAAACGATATCGTCATAAAAGCCCATGTTAAGCATTTCATCAGCCTCATCAAGAATGCAGAAATCAATTTTAGAGATATCAACAAGTCCACGGTTTATCATGTCCTGCATCCTTCCGGGAGTTGCAACAATAATTTGTGCACCCCTTTTAATTTCGCGTGCCTGCTCTGTAATGCTGGCGCCACCATACACAGCTACTGTGTGCAGATTTTTAACGTACTTTGAGTAAAGCTTGATTTCGTTGGTAATCTGTAGGCAAAGTTCACGTGTCGGTGAAAGTATAAGTGCCTGTGTGTTCCTGTTTTCAGGGTCAATTTTCTGTATCAGCGGGAAACCAAAAGCAGCAGTTTTCCCGGTACCCGTTTGGGCTAATGCTACTATGTCGGTATCTTTTTCCAATAAGAGGGGAATCGCTTTCTCCTGTACTTCTGACGGATTCTCAAATCCTAGATCGGTTATCGCCTTCAGAAGCGATTCATTCAATCCTAATTGTTCAAATTTATTCATGTATATTTTTAAAATTGGTGCAAAGGTACTGTTTATTAGTGAGATAAACTAATACGTGTTGCATATTTAAAATATTGATATAATTTGAAAATCAGCTAATTATGATTTTAAGAAACTGATGAGTTGTTGTACAGCCCTTCCGCGATGGCTTAACAGGGCTTTCTCATCAAGTGAAATCTGTGCAAAAGTGTAAGATAATCCTTCAGGTTTGAATACAGGGTCATATCCAAAACCTTTATCTCCTGCCTGCTCATGGGTTATTTCTCCGTTAACAGTTCCTGTAAAAATATGCTGTTGCCCGTCGAGGTTAAGCGCTATCACAGTTTTAAAACGGGCATTACGATTGTCATGCGGTTTTAATTCCTGCAGAAGTTTTGCCATATTGTCTTCGGCGTTCTTCTGCTCACCGGCATAACGTGCCGAGTATACTCCGGGCGCCCCGTTAAGTGCTTCCACCTCAAGCCCGGTATCATCGGCAAAACAATTGTAGCCGTAGTTTTGGGTAACGTAATTCGCTTTAAGTATTGCATTGCCTTCTATTGTATAGGCGGTTTCGGGTATATCTTCAAAGCAGCCAATGTCTTCCAGGCTCAGTAATTCTATTTCGGGCGGAAGCTGATGCCTTATTTCAAGAATCTTGTTTTTATTGTTAGATGCAAATACTAGTTTCATGCTGTAGTGGTGTAGGGATCCCTCTTTTCTTTTGATGTAAGCCTGTCGGCTATACCAGCAATGCCTGCCCAGCGTACATTGTGTCCGTTTCTTACACGAGCTGCTGTGTAAAGCACGGTAATAAATTCAAACAGATTTAGTACTATGACAAAAAGGATGTATATCCAGTAAGCGGTATATGTATTATCAGTAAAAGCTTCGGTAAATTCCCTGTCGATTTGGTAGCTCCTGTTTTTAAGGTTAATGAAAACACCAATTGTCCACGCGAAGGCAATACTGTTAAAAGGAATAACAAGCGCCTGGCCAATGATGGACTGTATGCAATGCCAGCGTACAAAATAAGTTGATTTCCTGTGGCCGAGATAAAATCCCACTGCGGCAATAAGATTGATAATAGGTAGCGGAAGTCCTGCAATAACCGCTACAACTGCCATAAGATAGCTGTTTGATGCCTGCTCATGGGTTATTTCTCCGTTAACAGTTCCTGTAAAAATATGCTGTTGCCCGTCGAGGTTAAGCGCTATCACA
>JBQGDS010000040.1:0-2740 GCA_052039185.1 Flavobacterium sp. | reverse complement strand
CTCACAATGGTCTGATTGGTTCCTAGGCCTGTGGGAACACAAAATAGGGATTGGTATTAATAATAAGCTGCTTTTAAATATTACCATACAGCATTGGATCAACGATGGTATAATAGCCATATTCTTCTTTGTACTGGGGCTTGAGCTGAAACGTGAAATATTAGGCGGACAGCTTTCCGGTTTGCGAAATGCCATGCTGCCCATTGTTGTAGGAGTGGGCGGGATGCTTTTCCCGGCACTGTTATTCACCTTTTATAATGGCGGTGCAGATACTGCGCCGGGCTGGGGTGTACCCATGGCTACCGATATTGCCTTTGCACTTGGGGTACTTTATCTTCTTGGCGACAGGATTCCGCCATCAGTAAAAGTGTTCCTGACGGCATTTGCCATTATTGACGACCTTGGCGCTATACTGGTTATCGCTATTTTCTACACATCCGAAATATCGATCACCTGGCTTTTGATTGGGCTACTGTTTTTATTGATCCTGATTTTGGCAAACAAAGCCGGGGTGCGCAATACGCTGTTTTATGGTATTATAGGCATTGGTTTTGTATGGCTGGCATTTTTACTGTCTGGCGTGCATGCCACCATAGCTGCGGTACTCGTAGCCTTTACCATTCCTGCTAACGCAAAGGTAAACGAGAAGCAGTTTCTTTTCAAGACTAAAAAATACGCTTCCAAATTTAATGAGTCAGATGTTACTGACACGCCCCTGCTAACCAAAGACCAGGTTCATATACTCAAGGAAATGAAAACCATGACAAGGCATGCCATGACGCCGCTGCAACGCCTTGAGCATAATATGCACCCCATAGTATCATTTATAGTAATGCCGCTTTTTGCTCTTGCTAATGCCGGTGTGGTGATGGATATGGATTTGGAGCAGCTGTTTTCAACCAATATCTTTACGGGAGTGGTAATAGGCTTATTGCTAGGTAAGTTCCTGGGTATATTCCTGCTTACTTATGTACTTGTCAAGCTCAAAGTATTTAAGCTGCCACGTGCCATGACAGTAAAGCATTTATTCGGTGTAAGTATTATCTCGGGTATCGGTTTTACCATGTCAATTTTCATAACCAGCCTGGCGTATGACAATCCTTTATATGTAACGCAGGCAAAAATTGGCATCTTTGCTGCATCAATAATAGCAGGTATTGTAGGTTATACTTACCTGAGCAGGTTATCATCTACCGCAAAAATCAGGAAACAAAACAGTGAGCCAGTAATTGAAGTGGTTGAATAATCAGAACAAAATACAGGTTTCTCCGGCTTGCAAATACTGCTTAAAATTAAAGACTTTATTAATGCGCATATAAATCATAATGCCTAAATTTGCCCTACAAAATTTTTCAAACACACTTTAAAAAATATAAGCATGAGTTCATTTGACGTAGTAGTTATAGGTTCAGGCCCCGGTGGTTATGTGGCGGCTATCCGTTGCGCGCAGCTGGGTTTTAATACAGCAATTATTGAAAAATACCCAACCCTTGGCGGTACCTGCCTTAATGTGGGCTGTATCCCTTCAAAAGCGCTGCTTGATTCATCGCACCACTACCATGATGCTACCACGCATTTTAAAGAGCACGGTATTGATATTGCCGGAAAAATTAAAGTGAACTTTGAACAAATGATTGCCCGTAAGCAAGGTGTTGTAGACCAAAATGTAAGCGGTATTAAATACCTTATGGATAAGAATAAGATAACAGTTCTTGAAGGTGTTGGCTCATTTGAAGATGCTACGCATATTAAAGTTACTAAAGCTGACGGTTCATCTGAAACTGTTGAAGCTAAAAATACAATTATAGCAACGGGTTCTAAACCATCATCGTTACCGTTTATACAAATTGATAAAGAACGTATTATAACATCTACCGAAGCGCTAAAACTGAAAGAAGTACCAAAGCACCTTATCGTTATAGGTGGTGGTGTTATAGGCCTTGAGCTTGGGCAGGTGTACCTGCGCTTGGGTGCTGAAGTATCGGTTGTAGAATACCTTGACAGGATAATACCTGGTATGGACGGAGCACTGTCAAAAGAGCTTACCAAAGTACTTAAAAAACAAGGTATGAAGTTCTATACTTCTCACAAAGTAAAATCGGTAGAGCGTAAAGGTAAAAATGTAGAGGTACAGGCTGAAAATGCCAAAGGCGAGGTAGTTACCCTTGATGGTGATTATGCTCTGGTATCTGTTGGCCGTCGCCCATATACTGACGGACTGAATGCCGAGGCTGCCGGAATAAAAATTACTGAGCGCGGACAAATTGAAGTGAACGACCACCTGCAGACGGCAGCGTCAAATATATATGCAATCGGCGATGTGGTTAAAGGTGCAATGCTTGCGCACAAAGCGGAAGAAGAAGGTGTATTTGTTGCTGAAACTATTGCAGGACAAAAACCTCATATTGATTATAATCTTATCCCGGGTGTGGTTTACACATGGCCGGAGGTTGCTGCAGTAGGTAAAACCGAAGAGCAGCTTAAGGAAGCAGGAGTAGAGTACAAATCAGGTAGTGTCCCATTTAAGGCGCTGGGCCGTAGCCGTGCCAGTATGGATACTGATGGTTTTGTAAAGATACTTGCTGATGCAAAAACAGATGAGGTACTTGGTGTACACATGATAGGCGCACGTACTGCCGACTTAATTGCTGAAGCAGTTACTGCTATGGAATTCAAGGCATCTGCCGAAGATATTTCAAGAATGAGCCATGCGCACCCTACTTATGCTGAGGCGATTAAA
>JBQGDS010000039.1:0-2650 GCA_052039185.1 Flavobacterium sp. | reverse complement strand
AATAATGCCTCCCATTGCTTCAGAGCCGTATAGTGACGACCCGGGGCCCTTTACCACCTCAATCCTGTCTACAATGCTATTAGGTATACCATTAAGCCCATATACTGTTGATAGTGCACTCACAATTGGCATACCGTCAATAAGTATCATGGTGTAGGGCCCTTCCATCCCGTTTATATGAATATCGCCCGTGTTACACACGCTGCAATTTAGTTGTGGCTGAACCCCGTTAACCATGCCTACTGCTTCGAACAAAGTAGCTGTAGGATTCTTTTTAAAAAGCTTGGCTGTTACAATCTCAACAGGGATTGGGCTGTCGGTACGGCTCATTTCTTTCATGGTACCGGTTACCACCACTTCCTCAATCGCAAGGTTATCATCTTCAAGTGTTACATTAACAATTGTTGTTTCGTCAGCCTTCATCACAACTTTTTTGCGTTGGGTTTTCATGCCCATAGCACTATATACCACTTCGTATGTTCCGAAAGCTAATGCTTTAAACTCATAATTACCGTTTGCATCGCAGACAGTAGTTAAACCCAGTGAAGGTATAATTACCGAACAGCCCGGCAGCGGACCTGCACTATCTGCAACATTGCCTTTAAGAATGGTTTGCTGAGCAGCTATAAATTGAAACGATAACAGAAAAAATAAAAAAGTAAAAGTCCTCATTAAATATTAATTAGCTTGACAAAATTATAAATTTAGTTTTGTCTAAAAAATATTTTTAAGCAAAAATAAATATTCTTGAGATTATCAAAAATATTTATTCCGGATTATTTAAATCAAATTGCCTGTCCGCTGAATTTTTCGCGATAGCTCTTTGGCGTCATTCCTACATTTTTCTTGAAAAGGCTTCTGAAGGTTTTAAGGTCATTATAGCCGGATTGCATCATAATTTCCAGTATGGTATATCGTGATTCTTCCAATAATTTCTTTGCAGCTTCAATACGTGTTTTCTGCAGGTACTCAATAGGCGTAATCCCTGTTACCTGTTTAAACCGGCGTACAAGGTTACGCCTGCTGGCAGGAACATTGGTAATAATCTCTTCAATGGTATTGCCCTTGCTGAAATTTTTCTTTATTTCCTGCTGCGCCAGTTTTACCAGTTCATCAGCATGATCTTCTATTGGGCAGAATGAACCGAAATACGTTTGTGTATTCCTGTCCAGGTCTATCGAAAAAAGCTTGGCTGCACGTACTGCCATTTGCCTGCCGCAATATATTTCAACAAGCCGCATCATGAGGTGAAAGCTATTAGTTGCGCCACCACTTGTATATATCCTGTCTTTCTCGGTAATTACAGCGTCAGCATGTACCAGCACATCGGGGAAATACTGTTTAAATGCTGCTTCTGCATTTATATGTGTGGTTGCCGGCCTACCATTAAGCAAGCCTGTTGCAGCCAGCAGGAATGCACCTGTACAAAAACTTGCAATGGCAGCTCCCCCGGCATATTGATGCAGCAGCCACGGCACCCACTGCAGGTTTTGCTCAACAGCAGGGCCATCAGGCTTAAACGCCGGAACGAGTATTATATCATATTCCTCATCGGGCGCGGGAATACTTACTGCATAACCTTCATAGTCGACAAATGCATGATTCTGCGCCAACAGACTTATGGCAAAAGACTCTTTACTATTGTCTTCCCGTGAAAAGCGGTTTATGCTTTCAAATACGTCAACTATTGCAGCCACACTAAGCAGCCTGTGTTCTTTGGTTAATAGTATTGCATGTTTCATAGCCGTAATTAAGTGATTAACAAATATAGCATTTTGTCCTGTTTACCCCCCGTGTATGACTTTTTATGACATCTGCATCTGTAAATGTTATACATAACTTTGTAATGTTGGAAAGATTTTCAGGGATTATCAATAATTTTATAAAAATCTTGAAAAATATTTATAACCAAAACCAAACCATCATGAAAAGATTGCTTAACCCGATGCCTTGCAACCCTGATGCTGCTGCATTATTGTTACGCCTTATATTTGGCGGACTGTTTACCTACTACGGTTACCAGAAGTTTATAAACTATGATACCATACTGCCTATGTTTGGCGACATTATAGGTATTGGTGCAAAACTGTCATTCAACCTTGTAATTTTTGCCGAGCTGTTTTGCGGCATATTCCTGCTGCTTGGCTTCCTTACGCGTTTGTCAATCATCCCTCCTTTTATTACCATGATTGTGGCCTATTTTGTGGCACATGCCAAAGACCCTTTCGAGGTAAAGCAGGTAGCTTTTATTTTTCTGGTGCTTTGCCCTGTTGTGTTTATACTCGGCAGCGGAAAATATTCTATAGATGCTTTATTGTTTAAACTTAAAACACAACAATGAGAAAATTAAAATTACAGGTACAGGTTTCGATAGACGGATTTATGGCCGGGCCAAACGGAGAAATGGACTGGATGGTATGGGACTGGAGCGATGATATTAAAGAGTATGTTGGAAGCCTTACAGAACCCATAGAAACCATACTCCTGGGGCGTAAACTTGCCGAAGGCTTTATTCCCTATTGGGAGCAGGCAGCCCAAAATGACCCGCCGGCCGAAGGATCAGAAAAATTTAGTAGTGCCCATAAAGTGGTCTTTACAAGAACGCTTAATCAACACAACTGGAACAATACCGAACTGGCTACAGGCAATC
>JBQGDS010000038.1:0-2542 GCA_052039185.1 Flavobacterium sp. | reverse complement strand
TTGATTACCTGGGCTATACCTACCATGCAACCGAGAAAAACAGGCTGATAAAAGTAACAGACAGCAGCGGGCACCCGAGCGGCTTTTTAGATGGTGCTAACGACCCTGAAGAATACCTGTATGATGCCAATGGCAACATGACACAGGACAAGAACAAGGGGATAACATCAATAAGCTACAACCACCTTAACCTGCCTGTAGAAATAGTTTTTAATAACAATCCTGTTTATAATAAAATCGATTACATTTACAATGCGACAGGAATAAAACGTGCAAAAAGGGTTTATTCTTCTCCAAAAGGCGAAATACTCTTTCCTGTAACAAGGCAGACAGATTATCTTGAAGGATTTCAGTATGTTCAAAGCCTGTTACAGTATTTTCCTACAGCTGAAGGATATGCAGATGTAACTACAGTTTTAGGTACTAAACATTATAACTATGTGTTTCAGTATAAAGACCATTTAGGTAACATCCGCATGAATTATGCGGTTGAATATTGACACTCTTGGAGTAAACAGTATAGTCGCCATACGTTATTATAGAAACCCAATGCATTTTGTTGACTATAGATCTCGCTGTATTACAAAGTTTTTAGCTTTATAATAATTCGTATAATAAAAAAGCCTTCGCTTAGCGAAGGCTTTAATGCTTTTTTACTTGCGTAACTCTTAGTGAGCTGGAGCAGCAGCAGGAGTTGCAGCTGTAGTATCAACAGCAGGAGCAGTAGCTGTAGTATCAGCAGCAGGAGCAACTGGCTCAGCAGTAGGCTCAACTACAACTGTAGTATCAGCAGCAGCAGCATCACCTTCAGCAGCTTTCTCTTTGCATGAAACGAAAGAAACACTCATCATAGCTACAAGCGCAAGGCTTAGAACAACTTTTTTCATCTTACTAAATTATAAAAGGTTAATTATTAATTCGGAGCAAAGATATAAATTTTTTAATATCATAAAATATTTATCAATATTTTTTTTTTAAATCTTTTCTTACTGAAACACAGTGTTTTGTATATATCGTTTTCGATAATTACGTGCACTTTGATGTTAAAGTTTTACAGGCAGTTAGCCTTACATTTATAAATTAACCATTTATCGTTGTTTTGTAAGGATAACTACCTGTTTTAAATATTTATTTTTTGGGTGCGTTTACTACCTTCATTTCGTTAACTAAGTGTGTGGCTCCCGCAAACTTATCTATTATAAAAAGTACATACCGCATATCAACCATAATGTTCCTGCAAATAGAAGGATCATAATGTATATCGCTCATTGTGCCTTCCCACACGCGGTCAAAATTCAGGCCTATAAGGTTACCTTTTGCATCAATGGCAGGGCTGCCTGAGTTACCGCCTGTTGTGTGATTAGTTCCTATAAAACATACCGGCATTTTTCCGTTTTCGGCATACTGGCCAAAATCCTTTTTATTATACAGATCAATCAGCTTCTGTGGTACATCAAACTCATAATCGCCCGGAATGTATTTTTCAATAACCCCATCCAGGTAAGTTACCGGCTGATAGTAAGTGGCGTCGCGTGGCTCATAACCTTTTACTTTACCATAGGTAACACGCAGGGTGCTGTTAGCGTCCGGGAAAATGCGGGCATCTTTCGGACTTAGTTCCAGTATGGCCTTCATGTAAGTGCGTTGCAGTTCAGTAATCCTAAGGTTAATCTCATCATACTTAGGCGCTATGTTTTTAGCATAAGCGTCAGCCAGTGCTTTGGTAAGCTGGTAGCCCTTGTCAGCATTCAGCCTGGCAATTACTGTTTTGGCATCGCCATCCAGTAATTGTTTAAAGCTTTCATAACTTGTAAGCTTAGATTGTCCATATACTTCGGCAGTGAGCTTTTTGTAGTCAGCATTCAACAGTTCTTTAGGAAGGAACTGCTTAGGCGATTTGGTAGCATACAGTTCTATCAGCTGTTCAAACACTTTTTCATCAACCGATTTGTTGAAATCCTTATATACATCGGCCATGCCTGCAATAAGGTTATTCTTCCTGTCATTAAAAGCCTGCTCACCACGTGCATTATATACCTGCTCCAGTTGATACAGCCTGTAGGCTGTTGTAAGCATCTCAGTATTGCGCAGTACTACTTCAATAAAGTAGTCGCGGCCCAGCGCATACGGGGCAATTTCATTATAGTTTTTCTCAAAATCAGACAGCAGGTTTCCGTATTCAGCCTGTTTTCCAGCCTTAGCCACACGCGCTGTGAAATCTTTCTCTTGCGAACGTTTTAGTGCTATGGCATTGGTTTTCTTCAATCCCTGGGTTTCCCCTATCCATTTTTTCCAATAGTTTGCTATGCTGGCATATTTTGCAGCATACTGTATTTTTATAGTTTGATCTTTACGCATAAACCCGTCGGCTACCTTAAGGGCGGCATCACGAATTTCAATTTTTGCAGGGTTCAGGCTGTTTACAATCTGCTCAACCGCTACAGCAGGAAGATATTCGGTAGTCCTGCCCGGGTAACCGAATACAAGCGTGAAGTCGTTTTCTTTAACGCCGCCTATTGATACCGGGAAGAAATGTTTTGGT
>JBQGDS010000037.1:0-4622 GCA_052039185.1 Flavobacterium sp. | reverse complement strand
GCTCATAAACAGCGTGCTTGCCCCGGGGTATGACGTTACCGAAGCGCCAGATTGCGCACATACCGGTTTTGGAAAACATATAGAGGAAGTTTGGGATAACCAGCTTAATAAATATGTATTTAAATTCCATATACATGTGGCGCATGATAACGACCGCTGTATAAAGTTTGACCGCCAGCGTAATGAGATTAAAACCTACAACCAGTCGCACGCAAACCTTATTGGTACTTATGGCGAAACGGTGGTTTACAAATGGAAATTTAAGCTGGATGCCGGTTTTCAGGCGTCTAACAGGTTTACGCACATCCACCAGATAAAGGCCTACGGAGGCCCGTATGACGATATGCCGGTGGTATCATTAATAACCCGTGGAGGCAGTAATGAAAGGCTTCAGGTTATGCACTCGGACAGCCTTGTGTCCAACCAGCTTGCATTTGCCAGTCTTTCATTGTTTAAAGGTGTTTGGGTAGAAGCTACCGAAACCATTACCTATAAAAATGATGGTAAATATTCCATCGTACTGAAAAGGATAAGTGATAATTCTACACTGCTTAGCTATACCAACAACAATATAAGCATGTGGCGCCCGGATGCGGATGGCATCCGCCCTAAATGGGGTATCTACCGCAGCCTTTTAAGCCCTGAACAATTAAGGGATGAAGAGGTATTGTTTGCTGATTTCTCTATTGAGGAGACTATGGTGCCTACAATGGCACAGGATGCTGCCCCGCCACAAAAAAATGAAACACTGTTTTTTCCCAATCCGGTTGGCAACACGCTCAGCTTTGGCAGGAAAGGTAAATGGGAACACATAACCATTACCGATATGAATGGAAAAACAGTAGTACAAAAAAACAATACCAAAGCCGACTCGATAGATGTATCATCTCTGACACCCGGTAATTATATGCTTACGCTTAAATCGGCTAAGGAGCAGGTAACTGCAAGATTCATAAAAAATTAGTAGTGCAATAATTTTAAGTTAAGTTTGGGTTGAGCCTGTAGCGCAGTTTGCGTTACAGGCTCACGTGTTTTTGTACCTTTGTGGCATGGCAGGCATTTATATCCATATCCCTTTTTGCAGGCAGGCGTGTCATTATTGCGATTTCCATTTTTCAACGTCAATGAAAAACAGGGATGCTATGGTTACAGCTATTGCTGATGAAATGGCCATGCGTAAAAATGAATTGCAGGGAGAAACTGTAGAAACCATTTATTTTGGCGGTGGTACACCCTCGGTTTTAACTGATGGGCAGGTTAATTTTTTGATTGATGCCGTATGCCAAAATTTTCCGGTTACGGATTATCCTGAAATAACACTGGAAGCAAATCCTGATGATCTTTCAGCAGAACGGATAATAGCTTTGAGCAAAACGAGAATCAATCGACTTAGCATTGGGGTACAATCTTTTTTTGAGGACGATCTTAAAATGATGAACCGTGCGCATAATGCTTTAGAAGCTGAACAATGCTTGGCCAAAGCTGTAAAGCATTTTGATAATATTTCTGTAGACCTTATTTATGGTATTCCAGGTATGGATAATGACCGCTGGGTGCAGAATATAAATAAGGCATTGTCTTTCGGTGTACCGCATATTTCCAGCTATGCTCTTACCGTTGAGCCTAAAACTGCTTTGAACAAACTCGTGCAAAAAGGTATAATTTCCGCTCCGAGTGATGAAGCGGCACAGGAGCATTTCCACCTGTTGGTTGCTACGCTTGAAGCGAATGGATTTACTCATTATGAGCTTTCTAATTTTGGTAAGGAAGGGTATTTCTCAAAAAACAATACGGCCTATTGGCTCGGCAAAAAGTATTTAGGCATAGGCCCTTCAGCACACAGTTATGACGGTATTTCCCGCAGCTGGAATGTGTCGAATAATAATCTGTACCTGAAATCAATCCAGGATGGTGTACTTCCATCGGAAAAGGAAAAGCTTACGGTGGCCGACAGGTATAATGAATATGTTATGACCGGGCTTCGTACCATTTGGGGCATTTCAACACAGCGCATACAGGATGACTTCGGAAACCTTTATAAAAAACATTTGGAACAGGAATCGGCAAAGTTTATTGCGCAGGGTTTGCTTTCAAAAACTAATGGCATAATTACCACTACACCTAAAGGAAAGTTTTTGGCCGACGGGCTTGCGAGTGACCTGTTTTTTATAAATTTGGACTGAAACCCACAGCCGGATGAAAGCAATAATAACGCACAACGACACAACTTTTCAGGTTGACCTCTCGCAACCCATAGATATTTCGATACCACTATCGGCAGATGATAAAAATCCTCTTGCCTGGTATATTGATAAGCCTGTAATAGAGCCCGTAAAAATGGGTGACTGGACAGGTAAGGTTAGCGAAGGCGCATCAACTAATTTCAATAATATATTTTTCAATCCGCACGGGCACGGCACACACACCGAATGCCTGGGGCATATTACAAAAAATTTTTACAGCATCACCAAGGCGCTAACGCAATTTTTCTTTCTGGCGGAAGTGGTTTCTGTACAGCCGGAAGTGCAACATGAAGATTTGGTTATTACACGCCGACAGCTTGAGGAAGCAATACGCGGTAAAAACCCTGAGGCGGTAGTTATACGCACCCTGCCGAATGGTGCCATGAAAAAATCGAAGAATTACAGCAATACCAACCCGCCTTACCTGGAGGAAGCAGCAGCATTGTTTCTTCGTGAGGCAGGTGTAAAGCATTTACTTATTGACCTTCCAAGTGTAGACAGGGAGCAGGACGAAGGCAGGCTGGTAGCGCACAAAGCTTTCTGGAATGTTACCGATGTAAATAACCTGAACGCTGATGCCCGCCACGATGCTACAATAACAGAAATGATATTTGTGCCTGATACTATTGCAGATGGCAATTACCTGCTGAATCTGCAAATCGCATCCTTTGAAAATGATGCCAGCCCAAGTAAACCTGTTTTATATACTATTATACCATGACAATACAGGATTATTATGATTATTGCCTTAGCAAAAAAGGCGTTAGCGAACATTTTCCTTTTGATGAAGATACACTGGTATTTAAGGTCGGCGGCAAAATGTTTGCATTGTCTTCCCTTAGCCAGTGGGAAAAGAATGAGCCTTCTGTAAACCTGAAGTGTGACCCTGACAAAGCAATGGAACTGCGTGCCGAATATGAAGGTGTACAACCAGGCTACCACATGAGCAAAGTACATTGGAACACAGTTATTGTACACAGTGATGTGCCCGCCAGGCTGCTACGTGAGCTGATAGACCATTCGTATGAGTTGGTATTTAAAAGCCTTACCAAAAAAATGCAGGCAGAAATAACAGCACAATAATAGGTGTTTATTACAGTTTTGATACATTTGTAACAGCATAACTTTGATAATTTTTATGAAAGAACATATAAAAAATTTCCTGAATGAAGAGCAGGATCCCAAAGCGGTAGAAAAGATAACATCAAAACTTAATGACTTATTGATGCGTGGTGAGGAAGTAGGCTATATTGGGGTGCAGAAGAAACCTGCTATAAATGTTTTTCCGGATAGTATTGTGCTTACCAACAAGCGCATTATTATGTGCAAGCCGAAAAACCTTGGACTTTCAATGGAATTTATAGACTATCCGTGGAACGTTATTGCAGCTACGTTTGTGAAGGAAAACATACTGGGTTCGGAATTTTCATTTACAACCAATACTGATATAACCGTATCGATAGATTATGTGCCTAAAATTCAGGCACGTAAAATAAATACTTTTGCGAAAGAGCAATTAGAGCTTTTGAAAGAAGGCAATAACACGCAGGCAACACAGCACATTTTTGCAGAGCCATCGGCGGCGCAGCCTGTTGTTGAAGATCCTGTGGCAGAACCTGAGCCTGAAATTGAAGAAGTTGAGGTGGAAGAAGTAAATGACTTCACCGAGATTATGCCTGCTGCACCTGTAGTAAACGAAATTCCGCAGCCACGCGCAGAGGAAAATTCCGCGCCGGTTTCAAAAGAAGGTGACCTTTCAACACTTAGCAAAGAACAGCTGTTTGAAAAATTGCAGAACTACAAAAAGCTCCTTGATAACGGGCTTATCCTGCAAGGGGAGTATGACAACCTGAAAAATGAGATCATTAAATACCTATAAAAAACGCCGCTGATATCAGCGGCGTTTTTTACATTACACTTTTCTGTTTGTTTGAAAAGCTGTCGGCCTGCATTTCGAGCAGCTCAATAGCTTTTTTCTTCTTGTAGTTGTAAAGTTCCCTGTCGCTTCGTATCTCGGCATATACATCGTCATAAATGCCTGCGTCGGTAGTGCGCATCAGGTCACGCTGGTAAGTATTTTGTGCCAGGTTAGTTTTAATAGCAGTTTCGGCATCTTCCAGTTTAAAGTCATATTCTCCTTTAGGAGAAAGCAGCTTGGCAATTATCGGGGAAGTCTCAATAGCTAAAAACAACAGCATTATAAAGAATGACGGCAGCCATGGCAATTTGTTAAGTGCGTTTATACGTGCCATAAGCCCGTCAAAACCATCAATCACCGGTTGTGTTTCTTTTATTTTTTTGTCCTGGCTTGTCTGCAATGCAACTGCCTCTTTTTCTTTTGTGGCAATTTTCTCAAGGTTTGTTTTACGCAAAGCCGCC
>JBQGDS010000036.1:0-3792 GCA_052039185.1 Flavobacterium sp. | reverse complement strand
ACCGCAATTATCTACAGTTGTAAAGCTATATACTCCTTGCGGGATTGAACCCATATAAAAGTACTGCCCTACCGCAAGCGCTGTCGCCGTATATGGCAATGGTTGCGAAAAGCCTGCCGGGGCACTGGTTATAATTACTGATGTAAACACACTGTCAGACTCAGGAAGGCCCAGCCTTATTGAACCTATTCCCGGTGCACAGCCAGGTCTGTTAAGCACTCCCAGTGTCGGATTTGCCGCTACCGGCTGCATATCAGCCTCAGCTGTATACGTATCACCACAGGTGTCGGTTATTTGTAATACATAATGGCCTACCGGCATGTTGGCCCGCTCAAAACTACCGTCGGGCTTAACACTGGCCGACACATCGTGCGGTGTTGGGTAACCCGAAGGGCCCTGAGATATAACAACTGTGGCAATTTCGCGATTTGAAACGGCGGCTGTTAATATACCCGTGGGGCTACAGCTTTCTACCTCGCCTTCGGCGCTTGCCTCCTTCTCACTATCTTCAACCGTAAAGTTTTTGGTTACACTTCGCCCGCAGGCATCGGTAACAACAATGGTATAATTACCTTCGGGGATTGAATTTCCGGCAGCGCCATATTCCGCATCATCCGAAAATGAGGGATGCTGTGGGTTGAACGCTGTAGGATTGAATGTAGGAACGGGCGTTTGTGTGAAAGAAACCGTATATGGGGCTATAAAATTTTTAGGGATTATGGTAAGCTTATTATCAGAACACCCTACTTCAGAAGGGCTTGCCGAAACATCAAACTTCCTGTTTATAATATTATTAAGCCTTTGGTATGTTGTTCCGCAGGCATCAGTAGCTGTTACATTGTAACTGTATTGCTGATCATGATAAAATGGCAATGTAGCAAAAACATCGCCTCCTGCTGCTGAACCTCCTGCAACGTTTTGCGTAACAACTATCGGAGCTCCGCCACCGGGAGGGAAAACAGTAAATGTAAAAGTTACGGGATAAAAGATCGTGTTATTAGTTATCGTTCCGTAAAAATGGCTTAACGAAATCTGGTTACAGCCCACTAACGGATTATCTTCAAAAGTAGCGCCATCTATAGCAATAAAGCCTGTAGCCTGGCCTACAATCTGCTGCGGGTTGAAAACCTCTCCGCAAGAACCGTTTATCCTGACAGTATAAGTGCCGGGCCCAAGGCCGTTAAACACATTTGAAGCCTGGGGCGGAGTGGTTATCGGGCTCATTATCTGGTAGGTCGCCACGCTCCCTGAAGTTACATTAACGGTAAGTGTACCATCATTACCGCAACGTGCATTTGTATGTGTTATATTGAAAAGTACCGGTATGGTATTGTTAGCAATAGTAACAAAAGCGGTTTGCTCATTATGCAGCGCACCCAAAGTTTGGGTGGCTACAACTTTGTAATTCCCGGCAGGACGGTTAAGTACCGGCCCGGCATTAACCGATGTTACAGGCGTAGTTTCGTTTGGCAGTAAAAATACATCATATAACATGATTGCTCCGGGTGCGGTTCCTGAAACATTTATTGTAATGCTCCCGTTTCCGCCACAGGTTTCGGGTGTACTGCCAAGGTTTAAGGTAAATGCTGGCAACTGGCTGTAAGATGCCAATGAAAATAGCAGTGTAGCTACAAGCCACACTGCCTTAGGTAAGGGTAGTATTTTATTCATTACAGGTTGTTTGGATGCAATAAAAATATAAATATATGTTAACGAATTTTGGGCAATGCACTAAATTTAACATAAAACATCTTACTTTATTGAAACCCTACCTTACAGAAATAAATTTAAGGAAGCAATTCTACCTCAGCATTTGGATTAAAGAGGTATATCCTGCCTGTACTGACCTCGGTACACTCAAACCGTTTTACACGCTGTGCGCCTTTCCTGAAAATTTTTCCATTATGAATACGGAAATGTGACCCATAAGGTATCTCAAAGATGTAGTTTTTATCGGTCTTTTCGTCAAATTGCTTAAGTGCCAGTGCAAGGGTTGCATCGGTATCACTACTCGCTTTAGGATTACGGAAATGCCTTGCCAGTAACGGCAGTAATTGAGGCGGAAATATTTCAGGACGTATAAATGGTACCATAAGCCGTTGGAAAACTATTTTCCATTCATCGCCATGCGGCTTTATGTTCCTTCCAAATTTTTCAAACGCTGCCAGATGCGCGATTTCATGCACCAGCGTTATAAGAAAACGGTACTGGTTAAGGCTTGCATTCACGGTAATGCGATGGTAACCATCAGCACTGCGATGGTAATCGCCATGACGGGTAACACGCTCATTCACTATTTTTAAATGCACACCATACAGCTTTATAAGCTCAAAAGCCATATCAACTGCATGTCCCGGCAAATAGCGTTCAAGAATGTCTTTCAAAACGAAGCTTATGGAGTGGTTGAAGATACCTGGAGTACCTTCCCGTTAAAAAATTGGTTTCCTGTCAAGGCAAAATTATAAACATAATCAGCCATTTTACCTGCCGAAAGCGGTGCTTCATAACCAGGGAAAGCTTCACGAAGCATCTCGGTATTTACAGCACCGAGGGCAAGTACATTAAAAGATATACCCTGCTCCTTATATTCTTCAGCAAGCAGTTCAGAAAGCGTTATAACTGCCCCCTTGCTTGAGCTATAGGCTGAAAGCCCTGCAAACTTAACAGTGCCCTGTACACCACCCATACTGCTTATGGTAATTACGTGCCCGCCAGCCTGCATATATGGCAGTACCAGCCTGTTAAGCGCAGCCACACCAAACACGTTTACTTTATAAATATATTCAAATTCCTCCGAAGTGATTTGTGTAAATGATTTATGGATCAGCGCACCTGCATTGTGTATAACAATATCTACCTGCTTCCATGAAGTTGCTATAAATTCCTTTACTTTTTCAAGCCCGGCTTCAAGTGACAGGTCAGCACTCAGGCAGGTAATGTTCGGGTAGTCTATAAGCTCCTGAGGCACCCTGCGCGAAAGTGCCAGCACATTATGGCCGGAATTGGCAAACAGCAACGCCATTTCATATCCTATACCCCTGCTTGTGCCTGTTATAATTACATTCTTCATTATTTTTTTAATACGATCTCTTTGGTTTTTGCATTTACCATTTTCTCAACTACCGGAAGCATATTCTGTATAAATTGTGTCATGTGCGCGGTGTCCATCTGCTCAAATTCATCATCTACGTTATGGTAGTATTTAAAGGTTTCCATATCGGTAGTACTCAGGGTGTGTGCAGGCACATCAAACTCCAAAAAGAAAGGATAATTATCAGAAGCACGGAAAAGCTGGTAGCGTACTTCGAAATCAGTATAACCTATCATCTTCCTGCCGGCATACTCGTTAAACTTTTCAGCCATGTTAGAGCGGCTGTAACCTGTTATATAAGCATCAATATCTTTACCCAGCGGTACTCCCGTCATTTCAAAATTAAGCATGGTATAAATATTAAAATGCTGCCTTTTCAGTTTTTCGGCAAGGTGCTTACTACCTAAAAGTCCTTTTTCCTCGGCAGAGAAAAAACAGAATAAAATACTGCGCTTGTTGCTTTTAGTCTTTCCATAATAATTCACTATTTCTGCAACTGTGGTTGTACCGGTAGCATTATCATCGGCACCATTATAAATGTTGTCACCATTCACAGCATTTTTAGCTATCCCGATATGGTCATAATGTGCACCTATAACCACAAACTCATTCTTCAGCTTGGGATCGGCACCTTCAATCCAGCCAACAATATTAAAAGCGGGCTTGTCATAATTGGAAAGTGTATCCCTGTAAGTAGCAAA
>JBQGDS010000035.1:0-3494 GCA_052039185.1 Flavobacterium sp. | reverse complement strand
TGCTCAACACCGAAACGGTGCTGCTCATCAATTATGGCAAGCCCTAAGTTTTTAAACTGAACCTTATCCTCCAGGAGGGCATGCGTACCAATAATAATATGAAGCTCTCCGCTTTCCAGCTGTTCATGTATAATTTTCCTGTCGGCTGTTTTGGTTGAACCTGTCAGTATAGCTATATTTATGCCTAATGGACGTGCAAGTTCGCTAAGCCCTAAGTAGTGCTGATTAGCAAGTATTTCAGTTGGCGCCATAAGGCATGCCTGGAAGCCGTTATCAAGCGAAAGCAGCATACTCATTAACGCCACTATGGTTTTACCCGATCCTACATCGCCCTGAAGCAGTCGGTTCATTTGTGCAGGGTGGCCCATATCATTGCGAATCTCTTTAATAACACGTTTTTGCGCATTAGTAAGTTCAAAAGGCAGGTGGTTTTGGTAAAAGCCATTAAAGTATTCGCCAACCTGTGTAAAAGGATGCCCCTTTATTTTATGCTTACGGATAAGGTTTTTGCTTATAAGCTGCAGTTGTATAAAAAACAGTTCCTCAAATTTTAATCTGAACTGCGCTTTCGCTAATAATTCCTGGCTTTTGGGGAAATGTATATTAAACATTGCAGCGTTTTTAGGTATTAGTTCCAGCTCGTGTATAACTGATGGCGGAAGTGTCTCGTCAAAACGTGCCTGTGTTTCTATAAACAGCTGTTGCATTATCCTGTTGACTACTTTGTTGGTAATACCACGCTGTATAAGTTTTTCGGTTGAAGGGTAAATGGGCTGCATCGCGCTGCGCAGGCTGGCCTGGTGCTCTGCAAGAGGTTCCATTTCAGGGTGTGACATGTTAAATGTACTGCCAAACTGCCCTGCCTTACCGAATATTACATACGGCTGGTTTATCTTAATATTTTCACGTATCCACTTTTGGCCCTGAAACCACACCAGCTCCATTTCACCCGTTCCATCAGTAAAAGTAGCTACAAGGCGGGCCTTTTGTTTTTCGCCCACAGTTTTAAGATGAATAACTTTTCCTACTACCTGTACTTCGCTGTTACTGTTTTGCAGCTCGTTTATTTTGTAGTAGCGTGTACGGTCAATGTAACGGTTAGGAAAAAGGTTAAGCAGGTCGCCATATTTATGAATGCCCAGTTCCTTACGTAGCAGTTCGCCACGAGCAGGGCCAACGCCTTTAAGGTATTCAACAGGTGTTTCCAGGAGGTTATTCATAAATATTTGCTGTAACTGCGAAGGTAATTATAAAACCTAAATTTTGGAAATGCTGTAATAACTACTGTTTTAGTATTTGCATTTTATTTTCTAATTTTAAGCATCATGACAATCAGCATTTGAAAAAAATTATATCATATATATTTTTCAATATATGTATTGGCTTAACAGCTAATGCACAGCAAGATGATACCATAAAACAAAATGAATACAAACAAAGTTATGATGAAGACATTAAGCTACGCCTGGGATATAGTAACAGTTTTAATTCTTTCCGAATAATTTCACCCGAAAACAATCTTGATTTTGTGCTTTCTCCTAACCAGAGGCTACGTACTACATTAACGGTTATGTACAAATTCATTGATTTTGATATTGGGTACACGCCATCATTCATACGGGCTAATAAAGATGATGATATAAAAGGCAAAACCAAATTTGTAAACTTCGGGACACGGCTTTATTTAGGAAAATGGATGCAAACATTTCAATATTCTATGACAAGAGGATTTTATGTTGATAAAGCAGATCTGGGTATTGCAGAAAATGTATTATTCCCTGATTTTACAGTAAGCAGGATAGGGGGCAGCACTTCATATATTTTTAATCCTGATTTTTCTTTCAGAGCAATTATCAGCCAAAGTGAATGGCAGAAGAAAAGTGCAGGAACATTTGTCCCCACAGCAACCTACCGCTATACTCAAATTACAAATAACGACCCTGCTACTGATCATACTTTTGAAATTGCAATTGGCCCCGGATATTATTACAACTGGATAATTGCTAAAAGATTGCTTGTTTCGGGAGGTGTTTATGCCGGATTAGGATATAACTATACCAAAACAGTATATTCTGATGGTACTCCAGATGGGTCTGTTGACGGGTTATTGGTACAGGCGCAATTACGGATAACATTGGGGTACAATTCTGAAAACTTTTATGGCGGCCTTACAAGCAGTGCCGAATCCTTCGGTTATGATAGCGATTCACGTGTGCAGGTACAGGATATGCAGCAATTCTTCGAAATTTATATCGGTTATAGGTTTACCGCTCCAAAGAAAATTCGTGACCTTATGTATAAAGCAGAACAGTTACTTAAATAAAGCCTGACTTAATATTCAAAATAAAAAAACGGGAGTAAACCTTACTCCCGTCTATTATTAATCTGCGCCTTCGCTTTCTTCAGGCTTTAAAGGATAGGTGCCGAACTGCGGTGATAACTTCCATATTTTGTAAGGCTTATATGAAAACCTGTTGGACAACGCTATCATAGTTACAGTATCCTGCTTTAATGTAACGTAAGATGAGGTATTGCCATGCCACCAGCCATTGTGGTAAAACAGCTTTTCGCCGCTTTTCCATTCGTGTAGTCTTATTCCAAGTCCGTAGTTTCTTTCTCCTTTATGCTCATAACTGTATCCTTTAAAAACCTGTTTAACAAGTTTAGGGTTCAGGAAGTTTTTTGAGTAAGTGGCGAGGTCAAACTTTAGCAGGTCGCGCGGAGTGGAATAAATATTTTTATCACCATACACATCATCAAGAAAATCATAGCCGTATAGCACATTATTTCCTTTATAAGATTGGCTGGCTGTAGTTTTATCGGTTTTATAATCAAATACAAAAGTATCATTCATACCCAGCGGTATAAACAGTAGTTTTTTCATGGCTATCCTGTAATTCATGCCTGTTACTTTTTCAATAATAAGCGCCAGCATAGCATAGTTGGTATTGCAATAACCAAATTTTTTATCAGGTTTAAAGTACAGGGCAAACTTATGCTTTTCAAACAGGTTCAGTATATCCTGGTTTTTTAGCATGGTACGGTTCCATATTTTCCTGTCATCGCAAAAATAAGCGTAGTTTGGTAATCCGCTTCTGTGATTCAGCAGCATTTTTACTGTAATCTCTTTATAAGGGAACTGTGGCAGCAGTGTATGTACTTTTTGGTCAAGGTCAAGTTTTCCCTGATCTATAAGCCGCATAACAACAGCCGAAGTAAGTACTTTACTTACTGATGCTATATGTATAGGTGTATTTGCAGTGATCTCTTCTTTAGCCTGCCTGTTGGCATAGCCTCCATAATGTTCAAAAAGTACCTGTCCGTTCTTAGCAACCAGGAAACCTCCGCTCAGGTCATCCTTTGGCCAGTTCTTATTGTAAAAATTCTCCAGCAGATTTTTCTTTAAAGCTTTATAATCAGCTTTTACCGGCGAAAAATCTACATGATAAGGAGATATGCTGTCAGTAGTTGCCCGGTTATCTGCCAGGTCTTTG
>JBQGDS010000034.1:0-2947 GCA_052039185.1 Flavobacterium sp. | reverse complement strand
TTCTTTCCATTATATTGCTCCAGGCTTCAGAGTGTGAAAAGCCACTGCCAAAAGCTTTTTTAACCAGACTTTTAGCCTGCGATTTGCTTTTTACTAAAATTACATTAGCCGAACCGGCACCACCCCTTAGTTTAAATACCTTTGGAAAGGTTGTAGCTTCAATCCATGTAAGAGCATCCTTTTCTGTATAAAACACATGAGATTGCACGACAGGTACTCCTAGTGCTTCCTGAAGATATTTCTGTCCTACCTTATCGTCAAAATGCCATGAAGTTTTAAAATCTGGAAATATTTTTATCCCTGCATGTTCAAGCGCATAAAGTAATGGCTTGGCAAAAACAATATCTTTAGGATTAGCGTGGTTATGATGCCACATCAGTGCACTACAGCCTGCGAGCTGCTGTACTATATCATCAGCATAGCAGTCAACCAGTTTATAAGGTATTGATTTAGCCTCGCAGTATTTAATCCAGTTTTCGCTAAATGAATTTTTACGGTGGTGTATTGCCAGCATTTTATTTTATATCAAGTGTTTTTACAGCTTTTGCAGGATTTCCGGCAATTAAAGTGTTGTCAGGGAAATCACCTTTTACAACGCTTCCCGCTGCAACAATTGAATTGCTGCCTATGGTTGTCCCTTTCAATATTATAGCATTTATTCCTACCCAAACATTATCACCCAATACAATTTTTTCGGGCTTGTCACGATTCACTGTCCTGTTAAGAGAATATACCTGATGCCCATTTGAATCCAGAATATTAACTCCTGAAGCTATAAGGCAATTTTTACCCATAACAATACTGTCTTGTGCATGTATGTAAGCCCCCACAATCCTTGTATTGGCTCCAATAGATATAGTTGCATTTTTAACATCTGTAAGTAAAGTAGCAGGAAAAGGCATACCGGCCTGATAACCCCTGCTATCTGATCTTATATATACATTTTCTCCCAGGGTAATTTTATTGCCTTTATTAATAACTACGGTTTTGTAATCAATAATAACGCCCGGGCCCATGCTTACTTCGGGATTAAATAGTTTAAGCTGAATTTTTTTTACCTCCCTGCCTAAACGAAGTAAAATAGAATGTACTGTCATTATCTTGTATTTTTCATTAGTTCACCCACCTGTACGGAGGTCATAAATTCTGTATCAGGCCATTTTTTCAGCACTTGTTTTAATAAAATCTCAAGGTTTTTCAAATTTTTAATTCTGTTCTCCTCTACTAAACCACCTATAAAATTTAACCTGTGTGTTGAAATTACAGCTGGTTTATTCCAAAAAAAAGCATTTGCTATTTCCTTTAAACATTTACTAATACCATCAGAGTTTTTAAGTAAAGAAGGCTCAAAATCGCAATTTCGGTTTAGGTATATCTGCCCGTTACTGTTTTTAGTACCAAATACACTGCTCTTTCTCGATCTTTTATTGGTAGCATAATCATAATATTTATGCGAATTGGCGGCCTGTATATACTCAATACCGTTTTTCATGAAAATATCTTCCAAATCATTATCCCAAGTATATAAAGGAGCTATAAATGATTTTGATGTGAACCCGAAATTAGCCTCAAATATTTTAGCTGCATCTTCAATTGATTGTTCTACCTCTCTTTTACCTTTTTCATCTTTATAAATAAGTGATGCCAGGTAAGGCTTATTTACTATTGGCGACGTAATCATACTAAGGCCGAAAAACTCATTATCAAATGCTTTTCGCACGTGTTTATTTTCCCGCACCTCTTCAAGCCACATTTCCGGATTAAGGTGTTCCCTGCCATGAAGCTGTGGATACAGGAACTTATTTTTTACACCTTCTTTCCACAGGTCAAAAACTTTTTCTCCGGGATAGTATTCTTCAAAAGTAGTAGTGAATGGTTTATAATAATAGGTTGTAAAGTTACTCTCCCTGATCTTTTCAAAATCAGGATTTGCCATTAGCGTATTGGCAGTTATAACCGGCGAATTATTATTACAATCCCTTATTTTATCAAATGTTTCGTATATATGGTTAAGATCATTAACCGACTCAAGAGTATCAAACTTATTATACGGACATAAATCAACACGTAAACCTTCAGCCAGCATTTTTTGATATACTTCAGATGAAGGCATTCTTACTGTACCCCAGTCGTCAGATTCAATTACGAGAATCCTTCTGGATAATTTACTGCCTTTAAAATTTGTCTTTGTAAGATTATAATTATGCTTAAGGTTACTTACTACTTTTTTTACCATTATTTAATTAAATCAATTAATGCCACATCACTTGGTACAAAGATTGCCGTTATAGGATTTGCCGCGATTGTAACCAACCCTATAGATGATAACCCAATCCTTATGGTTGTAAATAAGAATACAAGAAGTAAAGGAATGGCAAACTTAAAAAGTTTTTGAAAGCCTCTATCATTAAGCACATTGCTCAAATATATGATAATAAATGCCAACGCAAATAAATTTGCCAGGCGTGTAAACCTGTCTCCTGATGGTATAACGGTTAAAATATTGGCTACTGCGTAAAAGTAAAGTACAAAAGAAAACAGGCTGTATAAAGCCTTGTCATTTTTAAACAAGGTAACTCCCTTTTTATAAATGTATATCAGGTAAGTAATTACAACCCATTTTACAACCGATAGGTATATTATTGCATATAGGTTTCTTGTATCCGCTGTATTGGCAATTCTCTCAATCCTTTCTTCATCTACATATCCGGAAGACCTTGCAGCAAAAGCGTTTGGTAAGTAGGTATTTATAATATTACTTAAAAAATCAATATTTAATTGTGTAACAAATAAAGAAAACAACATGGCATAAAAAAATATTTTAGGCCTGTTCCCTAATACTACATAAAGCAGAAAAGCAAATACCGGAACAATAAACGAAAAGTGGACGAAAATAGTTAAACATAAAAGTATAATGTATTGCTTTCGTTTTTCAAATACATAAAGA
>JBQGDS010000033.1:0-5500 GCA_052039185.1 Flavobacterium sp. | reverse complement strand
TAACTACAAATATGCAAGGCAAACCAAAGAGCGTATAATATATACCAATAATTTCGTGCTGCATGAATCGCTTGCACGTACTGAGGAAGATCTTCGCCTTAAGATTAAAAACTGGGGGCATAGCCATGAGCTGAATAAAACCTTCCTTGAAAAATGGCTTAAGGCTGATAAGGATAATTATAACGAGATAAAGGATGTGTTTTATCTTGATGCTACGCAATGGAAAGACTTAGGGTACCTGCCTGCTAAAGATGTAAATGAGCTCAAGGGCCATTTTGACGAAATTGACTGTACCAATGTAACTGACTCCTTCCTACTAAAGAAAAATTTTGGGCAATGGTTTAAGCATACTGTTAATCCTAAGAATCATAAGTTTGAAGACTATGTAAATATAAGGCGGGACTAAGCCTTACAGCATAGACCTGTATACTGAAAGATAATCGGCAGCGCTCCTGTCCCAATTGAAAAATGCTGCGCGTTCCAGCAGTGCATTTTCTTTTTGGGTTTTGTTAGCTTCAAAATCAGACAGATTGTTTAGCAGGGTCTGCTTCATGTACTCCGGGTCAAAGTTTTCCCAATAATAGGCGGCATCACTACCAATTTCCGGCAAAGACGTAAGCGTAGAAAGAAAAACCGGTTTGCCGAAAGCCATAGCTTCAATAGGTGGAAGCCCAAATCCTTCACGTATTGACGGGAATGCAAAGGCAGTACAGTTCTTCATATAGTATTGCTTGGTAACATCATCAACTTTCCCGGTAAGGTACACACGGTTGCTAAGGTTATGTTTCGAAATATATTCTTTTATAACAGTACCATATTCCTGTTCATGATTGCCGGAAATAATAAGGTTAAAATCAGGCATAAGTGCGATCATTTTTACCAGAGATAAAAAGTTTTTACGCTCTTGGAAATCCCCTATACTGTATATGTAAGGCTTGTGAGTTGGCACAACTGAATTTACAGCCGATGTATCAAGCAGTTGTGTAATTGGGTTGCCATTATAAATTATATGCTCCGGTACATTTGGTATATCAAAATACTGATGCGCCTGCCTTTTGGCAAATTCTGATATGTATGTTATGGCATCAGCGCGCTTGAGTTTGCTTATAAACCTCTTGTTATGCTCATGGTTCATATCTGCCGATTTTTCCTCAACAAAATTCACATCATGTACGGTAAGCAGGTACTTTGATTTAAAAAACGGCTCTATCTTGGTATTTTGGTTCAGCGAATGCCATAGGTCATGCTTTTTCTTGATACGGAACAGTGGGTGCCTTTGAAGGCTGTTGTATTTATGGTACTTAAAGGTGCTGCCAAAAATATCTTTCAGTTCCTGCGGTTTTTTTGCATTCAGGTAAATATCCAGACCCGATGTGTCGTTATGGGCAAAGCCTTTAATCAATTCAAAATTAAAAGTGCCAAGTCCGCCTGCGCGGTTATTTATATTGTGCGATTCTAAAAATACCGTTTTCATATTATGACAGTTTACGGTACTTCATCCATAATTGCAGGTAACGCTTAAATACAGAGAAAGAGTGCACATAGGCCAGTACAAAACCTTCTTTACCGTCCAGCATGCCAAGGCGGTAAAAATACTGCCAGCAAAAACGATAAAACGGCCTGAAAAAGAAATGATAGGCATTTGGCCTTTTCTTTTTATTATAAAGTGTTTCAGCCTGCAACTTACTGTATAATGTAAGCTTGCCGTTATAGTTGTCAAAGCTTTTGTAGCTAAAATGATCTACTTTCTCTTTCAGCGCGCCTATTGCACCTTCGGCATTCAGCCTTTCATGCACCAAGCCGCTATAGGAGCAGTGGTTTTTATTAAACAGCCTTACAACTTTATCGGTCTGCCAGCCGCCAAAGCGTATGTGCCTGCCCATAAAGTGGAAACGTCGTTTTACATTATAGGCTACAGCGGTATGCGGTTCAGAAAGTACTTTCTTAATTTCGGCTTCCAGTTCAGGTGTGACCATTTCGTCCAGGTCAAAAAACAATATCCAGTCGTGCTGCGCCTGTTGTATGGCAAAGTTGCGTTGGTCAGAAAAATTATTGAATTCCCGTTGTATAAATTTTAAATTGAGGCCTTTTGCCAGCTCTGCAGTGGCATCGGTACTAAATGAGTCAACTATAATAATCTCATCGGCAAACGAGAGACTCTCTGTGTACCGTTTTAAATTATCTTCTTCATTAAAAGTTATGGCTAAGGCTGATATTTTTGGACGTGAACTGGTTTCAGTCATAAAATTTAATATATTGGCAAATATAATAATATACCTTTACGGAATTAAAAAAAATCCATGCAAAGGCTGCCTGTTTTAATGTATCATAATGTGTGCGAGGCTGATAGCCAAAGCCATGGCCTTACTATATCTGTAGCTCGGCTGGAACAGCAATTGCAGTACCTGCAAAGCAATGGTTACACATCGTATCATCTTTCTGAACTGGAAGGAAAAACCCTACTTTCTTCAAAAAGTGTTGTAATAACATTTGATGATGTAACCGAAAACCAGTTGCTAGTACTTCCGCTGCTGGAAAAATACAAATTTAAGGCGACATTCTTTATACCTTTTCATTATATCGGCAAAACCGATAGCTGGAATACACCGGGAAATGAGAAGATAATGACTGTAGAGCAGCTACAATCTATAAACCCTGAAGTGGCAGAATTTGGCTATCATTCTTATCTGCATAGGCCGTATGCCAGGCTTAACACTGAGGAAATAAACAAGGACTTTGCAGATTGTAAAAGGGTTATTGAAGAAAACGCACTAAAAGTATATCCTGCGCTTGCTTACCCGTATGGTAATTATCCAAAATCAGAACCTGAAAACACCAATTTTAAAAAACTGCTTGAAGCAAACGGAATGAAAATGGCGTTCAGGATAGGCAACAGGGTAAACAGGTTTCCTTTTCCTGACAGGTACGAGATCAATCGCCTCGATATAAAAGGCCACGAAAGTCTTTTTAAATTTAAAATAAAGCTGCGTTTCGGGAAATTATTCTGATTATTGATTTATTCATGCCATAACGCGGAGGAATGACATGACAATCCATGATTATTGGAGCTTTACTTCAATCCCTTTTGTATCAGCATCATTTTTACATAACGCGAAAGCACACCATATGCATTCATGCTCGCCAGTGCGAGTCCCGGTACGCCGTCAAGAAATCCTTTCTTGATTATATAAGTGTGGAAAAATCGGTAAAACGGCTTAAAAATAATATGGGCATACGTAACCTTTTTTCCTTTTTTTATTGACATACCTGCCTGAAACCATGCATAAGAGTCTTTTTTGCCAAGCAGGTGAAAAAGCCCTTTGTAGGTATAATGAATCATGAAATTTTTAAGCGCACCGGCCTTGCCGTTAAAGTTTAGCTTTTCATGCACATCACCCGTAAAAATAATGTCTTCATTTTTTACAAGACGAACTACCCTGTCTACTTTATGGTATAAAAAGCGGTTCATGTAAAAATGCGGAAAAGGTATGGTGTAGCCGTTACACTTAGGGTTATCTAAAACTTGAAGTATTTCGTGTTTGAGTTTTTGGGTAACTCGTTCATCGGCATCAATAAATAATATCCAGTCGCCCGTTGCTTCCGTAAGGGCAAAATTCTTTTGTGCCGAAAAATTGTCGAATTTCCGTTCCAGCACTTTACACCCCATAGCAAGGGCGCGTTGCTTTGTGCTGTCGCTGCTGTAAGAATCTACTACAATAATTTCATCTGCAAATGCTACCGACCGTACAGCGTCTTCAATATAAATTTCTTCGTTAAAGGTAGGTATAATAACAGATAGCTTTGCCATTGCAGATTTTTTCGTACTTACAAAACTAAAAAAAAAATTATCTTTGCGGCATGCAAAACGATATTTCTGTAGTGTTAACAGGTAACTGCCCTCCCGATGTTCTTAAAAAAGTGCTTTGGGGGTACAACACACAATCGTACAGGAATTTTGAACTGATACTTGTTGGCGATATTAAAGTTCCTGATGAGGTAAAGGCAGAACTGTTTTTTCCTGTCATTACTGTCAGTAACCATAACAACGGTACAGTTCTTGACCGTGTAATGCCGGCCTGCGGTACAGGTTATATTACATTAGCCGATGCCACTGCAATACCAAGGCATGATTTTGTTGAGCAGCATATAAAGTACCGTGAAGAGGGTTACTACCTTACAGGTTCGGTAACTGATATTCCTGCAAAGCAGTTTGATGGTATTTCGCGTGATGATATTTATTCGGGCAAGTGCTTCAGCAGGCCGGGTAATGCAAACAAGGCGGGCCTAATTGGCAGTATAATGAACAGGCTTGTGCCGCCGGATAGCGATTGGAATAATGTAAATGCATCCGGCTGGAAAGAAGACCTGTGTGGTAATGGCCCGCGCAGCAAAGAACTGAAGCCAAGACAAATAAAATACAGTACAGTATGCCTGCGGGCAAAAAACAAATAGTATGAAAATATCAGTAGTAGTAAGTACTTATAATGCAGAGGAATGGCTTGAAAAAGTACTGATAGGATACAGCGTGCAGACCTATAAGGATTTTGAACTTATAATTGCCGATGACGGTTCGCGCGCTTCAACTAAAGAGTTGATAGACCGCTATGCTGCAAACTATCCTGTACCTGTGCGCCATCTGTGGCATGCAGACGAAGGCTACAGGCGCCAGGAAATACTTAATGTTGCTATTGTAGAGGCTGCTAACGAATACATAATCATGACTGATGGCGACTGTATTCCGCGTGCTGATTTTGTAGAAGTGCATGCTAAGTACGCCGAAAAAGGCAAGTTCCTTTCGGGCGGGTATTGCAAGCTTACCATGAAAACAAGTAAAGCTATTAGTAAGGATGATATAATGAGCCAGCGTTGCTTTGATGCCGAATGGCTGCGTACAATAGATAAACTGGGCTTTTCACAGATGCTGAAGCTTACCTCGGGCTCTATACTTTCTACAGTGCTGGATACTGTTACAACCACTACACCATCATTCAACAATTGTAACTCATCGGCCTTTAAGGAAGATATGATTGCTATAAACGGTTATGATGAGCGGATGAAATATGGCGGCCCTGACCGTGAATTTGGCGAGCGCCTGGAAAACTACGGCATTAAAGGCAAGCAGATACGGCATAAAGCTGTTGTGCTGCACCTTGACCATGCACGTGGTTATAAAACCCCTGAATCGCTTGCAGCAAACCTGGCCATACGCAAAGAGGTTAAAACCAAAAAAATTAAGTGGACTGACCACGGAATAAAGAAGTAATCTTAAAGATTTTCTTTAAGGAAACTATCCAGCTCCGGGATTATCATATCCGGTGTAAGCTGGCGGTATAGTTCTGTTGGATTCTTTTCCATCTCCTTACGCTTTTCACGGGAATAATCCTCAAACAGCTCAGGCTTCATTTCCTTTAAATGCACACTTTTATGGAAATGCCCGTCTTCAAAACTGGCCCAGTGTGATTTATGTACATAGGGCGAGAAGATGGTAAATGTGGGCTTG
>JBQGDS010000032.1:0-2466 GCA_052039185.1 Flavobacterium sp. | reverse complement strand
GTTAGCAAACCAACCTGCCTTACCATAGTAAATAACCATCCAAAGTGATACAAGCAATAAACCAACTATTGATGACATAATACCATTATCAATAGCTTCCTGGCCAAGTGACGGACCTACAACTTCCGACTGAACAATATCAGCCGATGCAGGAAGTTTACCTGCCCTAAGTATATTAGCTAAGTCTTTAGTTTCAGATACATCAAATACACCTGAAATCTGGGAACGGCCTCCGGCAATAGGGCCTGAAGTTACACCCGGCGCAGAATATACTACATTATCAAGAACGATAGCAATATTACCCTGTGTGCTGTATGCTTTCCCTGTCATTTCTTCCCACTTCTGGGCACCGGTACTGTTCATCTGCATTTCAACTGATGGTTTACCCATCTGGTCAAACGCTTCATTAGCGCCTGTAATTACGTTTCCGCTAAGTGGTGGTATACCTTCCCTGTTGCTCTTAATTGCATAAAGCTCAAGCATACCTTTACTTTTCCTTACATCTTCCTTACCCCATGCAAAACGCGCATAACGCATATCGCCGGCAAGCAGGTTACGGATGTCAGCCCTTTTTAACCAAGAATTGATCTTAGCTGTATCTTTAGTAGAAGCATATCCTATAACCGGACCAGCCTGACCCGGACTTAGTCTTTCGAATAATGGGTTGTCTCCTTTTTTAACAGAAGAAGAATCTTTTGATTTATCTGTAAGTAGTGAATCAATACCTGTTTTTGCAGGCTCTTCTTTTACCGCTACGTCAGTCTTTTCAGTTTTCTTTAAAGTTTCATTGGCTGCCATAAGGAAGTTTTGCATTTCGCTAACTTTCCATACTTCCCAAAACTCAAGCTGTGCAGTACTTTGCAAAAGTTTCTTAACACGGTCAATATCCTTAGCGCCCGGAAGCTCTACAAGTATCCTTCCAGATTCGCCCAGTTTTTGTATGTTAGGCTGTACTACACCAAATTTATCAATACGCTCTGACAATACGCGGAAAGCACTGTCAAGAGATTCGTTTACTTTTTTCTTGATAACCGTTTTAACCTGTGCATCGGTCATGTTGATGTTAACTTCATCACCCATTACCCTGTTAGTAAACAGTTCAGGCGAAGCAAGCTTTACATTACCTTTAGACTCATTATCAAATGCAATAAAGAAAGCCTCAAGGTAATCCTGATTACCCTGCCTGTTTTTTGTAGCTTCATCAAGCGCTTTGTTTAAAACAGGATTCTTAGAATTATTAGCAAGTCCTTTGATAACATCTTTAACCGATATTTCAAGGATCACGTTAATTCCGCCTTCAAGGTCAAGACCTTTATTGATTTGTTTATCCCTTACTTCATTGTAAGTATAACCAAGAAAAACTTTCTCTTTCCCAATTGAATCTAAATAAGCAAGCTCTTTTTTAGAGTCGCCTTTAGCCACAACTTTAGCGTCATCGGCTATTTTATTAGACACAAATGTGAATGAAAGCTGGTAAATACTTACCAACGCAAAAAGAATTGCGAAAAATTTAATGAGTCCTTTATTCTGCATTAGTACTAAAAATTAATTATTCCATTTTTTTAAAAACGAGCAAATATATAATAACCGAGATGATTAACCAATTTATTTACTAATTATATCTTAAAAAAAAGACTGCACAAGGCAGTCTTTAAGTTTTTGAAAGCAAATTATTACGCCAGTACCGATTTAAGGTCGGCGTTCATATTGCGAACCGCATCAGCGCTTTTTGCGAACAATGCTTTTTCGTCATCATTAAGGTTGATATCAACAATTTTTTCAAGTCCGTTCTTACCAATAATACACGGCACACCCATGCAAATATCTTCCTGGCCGTACTCCCCTTCAAGCAGTACTGAGCAAGGTATCATCCTTTTCTGGTCGTTCAGTATGCTATCTACAAGATACGCTACTGAAGCACCCGGAGCATACCATGCCGATGTACCCAGAAGACCTGTAAGCGTTGCGCCTCCCACCATAGTATCAGCACCTACTTTATCAAGCTCCTCCAGAGAAAGGAATTCTGAAACGGGAACACCATTGTATGATGCAAGCCTTGTAAGCGGTATCATAGTAGTATCGCCATGGCCGCCTATCACCATTCCCTGTACATCGTTTGACGGCTTGTTAAGTGCCTTAGAAAGGTAATATTTAAAGCGAGAGCTGTCAAGTGCACCACCCATACCTATAATGCGGTTTTTAGGAAGGCCTGTAGCTTTAAGCGTAAGATATGTCATAGTATCCATAGGGTTAGAAACTACAACTATAATAGTGTTTGGTGAATACTTAAGCACATTTTCGGCAACCGATTTTACAATTCCGGCATTAATGCCAATAAGTTCTTCCCTGGTCATACCCGGTTTTCTTGGTATACCCGATGTAATTACCACTACATCGCTATCTGCCGTTTTAGAATAATCGTTTGTACTGCCTGACACCTGAGTATTAAAGCCTGTAGTGGTAGCA
>JBQGDS010000031.1:0-6882 GCA_052039185.1 Flavobacterium sp. | reverse complement strand
AACAGGGTTGATTTTAAATACTTTGTATGATTTTTAATAGCGGTAATACTGTTAATTTCTGTACAATTAGGGAATTTTTAAATATATAACTATGCATCCCGCTATAGCTTTGTAGTATTACCTAACGAAAAATATTTTATTATGAAAAAGATCTATCTATTAGGCAGTTTATTATTTGCGGCGCTAACATTTACTGCATGCAGCGATGACGATAACAATGATGTTGTTATAAACAAACCTGATCCTGCTACAATTGTGGGAACGTACCAGCTTGTGGCTGTAAACACAGAGCAGCCTACTGATATAAACAGGGATGGAGTTTCTAACACCAACCAGATGCTGGAAACACAGTGCTACAATACAGCAAAAATCACCTTCAGTTCCCTGCGCGATATGTTTAGCTATGACAGGCACAGGCTTGCAGTAGGTGGTTTAGAGCCAACAGCACTTTGCGATGACCTTACAATAATAGGCGACTGGGTTCGTATTGAAGGTGGCTATACCAACGGTACATTCAGGCTTACTTTTATTGATGGCAATAACAATACAAGAACCATGGATTTTGTAAAAGAAGGATTGACTTTAAAATATACTGACATTTACGGGCCTTATCCTAACAGGGATTCAGCGGGGAACCCAATAGAAACTCCCGGTAAAGTTGAATATGTATTTAACAAGATACAGGATCCGGTATTATAATAAAAAAAAGGGGATGCAAACTGCATCCCCTTTTTTTTATACTATCTCAGCGCTCAGCCCTGCTTCCAGCAGGAGGGAGCACTGTGATTTCAGTTGTTTATATTCTCCTGTTTTAACGGTGCATTTACCATTATAGTGTACAATAAGCGAGCATTGTTCAGCTTGCTCAGGTGTGTGGTCACATACCCTCATTAGGGTATCTATCACATGGTCAAAGGTATTCACATCATCATTGTACAATACAATTTCATTGTTAAAAGAAGTAGCTTCTTCAAGCAGAACGTCTTCTAATACTTTCTCTTTTGTACTCATAATCAATCTATCTATGTTTCTGCTAATTTATATATTTTAGGGAAACCCATTTATTTTTCTGCAACTTATTTACAAAGGTAAGGCCTTTTTCGGTACAGCTTTCATCTATTGCAGGTATATCTTCATCATAAAAACCGCTTAGTAGTAGCACCCCGCCTTTATTCAGGCAGTTTACATACTGTTGCATGTCATTCAGTAAAATGTTACGGTTTATGTTAGCTATAATTACATCATAGCTTCTTCCTTCCAGCAGGGCAGCATCGCCTTCATAAACGGTTATATGGCTGCAGTTATTGCGTTCGGCATTTTCAATAGAGTTAAGATAGCACCAGTTATCAATATCAATAGCATCAATAGGCTGCGCGCCTTTCATTTCGGCAAGTATGGCAAGTATGGCAGTGCCACAGCCCATATCAAGCGTTTTTTTGCCGGTAAGTTCCATGTCCAGCAGGTGCTGGATCATCATAAAGGTAGTTTCGTGGTGGCCTGTTCCGAAACTCATTTTAGGTTCAATGACTATATCATACTGTACCTCTTTCTTTTCATGGAAAGGAGCGCGCACGTAGCAGGTGTTATCTACCTCAATCGGCTCAAAGTTCTTTTCCCATTCTTCATTCCAGTTAACCTGTTCTATTTCTTCAAAAGAATAGCTGATTTTAAACTCGTCAGATTGTAGTATCTGTATATCGTTTAGTATATTTTCGTTCCAGTATTGTTTTTGTATGTAGGCCGATAGGCCTTCTTCGGTTTCAATAAAGCTTTCAAACGGTGTTTCGCCCAGTTCGGCAATCAGTATTTCGGCAGCAGGCTCCTTCGGTTCTATACTGAAATGATACCCTATGTATATGTTTTGCATAACTTTAATTTTTCTAAATGGTAATATTAAGATAACATTAGCTTGAAAAATTTAATAGTAAGTTTGCGCAAACTTAACATGCTGCTTTTAAGGGAGCTTTTTGTGCGCAATTACAGAAATTTTCCAGAATCAGGATGCAAACTTACGGCAACAAAACTAATTGCAACAAAAAATGAAAAAATTTTTACTGCTGGTAACACTATTGTTTAGCATGGCCGTTTCAGCACAGGTTGACATCAGGCGTACAACTACAGATAATGACCTGAAATTGTCGGCACTGCCGTATTACAATTATGGAAAAGGATTAGGGCTTACCTCGCCTGACAGTATTTTTCAGCTCAATATCCGTTTCAGGATGCAAAACAGGGTAACCTATATGGAGGAAGAGGGTGAAGAATCAACTATTGACGGGCAGATTCGCCGCCTAAGGCTTCGTTTTGACGGTTATGTGGGCGATCCACGCTTTTTGTATGCGCTCCAGCTGTCATTTGCTCCCGGCGATGTGGGTGAGGTGCGTGAAGGAGAAAACATCAATATTATTCGTGATGCAATGATATTTTATCGCCCTAACAGGCACTGGAATATTGGCTTTGGGCAAACCAAGCTGCCAGGAAACAGGCAAAGGGTTAATTCATCGGGAGGTTTACAGCTTACTGACAGGTCAATAAACAATGCCAGGTTTACTATTGACAGGGACTTTGGTTTGCAGGTCCATAATCTTAATGAATATTTAGATAAGTTCTCATACAATTTTAAGGGCGCGATAAGTATGGGCGAAGGACGTAACTCTACCGATGAGCCTGATAATGGCTTAGCTTACACCGGCAAGGTGGAGTTGTTTCCCTTTGGTGCATTTACCAAAGACGGAACTTATTTTGAGGGTGATATAGTTCGTGAGCAAAAGCCTAAATTTTTGCTTTCGGGAGCTTACCAGTTTAATAACAAGGCCCGCAGGACTCAGGGGCAGCTGGGCGAAGACCTTTTTGCCAAGCGCGATATGCATTCAATACTGGTAGATGCCATGTTTAAATACCGTGGCTGGGCAGCTATGGCTGCTTATATGCAGCGCCTTGCCAAAGATCCTGTAACTGTAAATCCTGATGATGCAACCGATATACAATATGTATTTACAGGTAAAGGATTTGATTACCAGCTTAGTTATGTATTTCCGTCCAATTATGAAGTGATTGGCAGGTTCTCTACCCAAAATGTACATGATGATATAAAGGCATTTGCACCTGACCAGAAACAATACAGTATAGGGCTAACCAAATATATTTGGGAACATGCATTTAAAGGGCAGGTTGAAGTTTCGCTGGATGACCTCAGTTATTTAGATGGCACATCAAAACAAAACTGGTACATTCGTTTCCAGGTAGAGATTGGTATATAACAATTAACCTTTTATATCGTTGGGAATTTTCTAAATTTGCAGGATATAACATGATGATATGCTAACGGCTGACAATACAACACTGCTTAAAACCGAACTTGAAAACTATTTTCTTCCTTTCCGCAAAAATATTGTGGGGATAGATCAGGAATTTGAGTCACCCTATGGCAGACAGAAAATAGTATATACTGACTGGACTGCCAGTGGAAGGCTTTATCGACCTATTGAGGATAAGCTGTTGAATGATTTTGGCCCGTTTGTAGCGAACACCCATACCGAAACTACGGTATCCGGCACAGCAATGACTAATGCGTATCACGAAGCAAGGCATATTATTAAGCATCATGTAAATGCAGGCAGTGAAGATGTACTGATAACAGATGGTTCAGGAATGACGGGTGTTATCAATAAGTTTCAGCGTATACTGGGTCTTAAAGTGCCTGAAAATCTTAAGGAGTTTACAAAAGTACCTGAAGAGAAAAGGCCGGTTGTTTTTGTAACACACATGGAGCATCATTCCAACCAGACATCATGGCTGGAAACCATTGCAAAAGTAGTGGTAATACCTGCCTGCGCGCAGGGACTGGTATGCCTGGAAAGTTTTAAAAAACTGGTGGAAGAGTATAAGCACCACACGCTTAAAATAGCATCAATAACAGGCTGTTCAAATGTTACGGGCATAAAAACACCGTACCATGAAATAGCAAAAATAATGCATGAATATAACGGTGTGTGCTTTGTAGATTTTGCCTGCTCTGCGCCATATGTTGAGATAAACATGCATCCTGAAGATATGGAGGCCTATCTTGATGCCATATTTTTTTCTCCGCATAAATTTTTAGGAGGCCCCGGTACATCAGGGGTGCTGATATTTAATAAGAAACTGTATAAAAACATGGTGCCTGATCATCCCGGTGGCGGCACAGTGAGCTGGACAAACCCATGGGGGGAACATAAATATCTTGACAGTATTGAAGAGCGTGAAGATGGCGGTACGCCCGGTTTCCTTCAAGTTATAAAAACCGCGCTTGCAGTAAAGCTTAAGGAACAGATGGGTATTGATAATATCCTGCAACGTGAAAAAGAAATTGTAGATTATGTTTTTGCCCAGCTGAAAGGAGTTTCCGGTATTAATATACTTGCACCACAGCACAGTAACAGGCTTGGTGTTATTTCATTTTATATTGATGACCTGCATTATAACCTGGGTGTAAAACTGCTTAATGACCGATTTGGTATACAAACCCGTGGCGGATGCAGCTGTGCCGGTACCTATGGACATTACCTGCTGCATGTAGACCAGGAAAAATCAAATTACCTTACCGACAGGATTTCCTGCGGCGACCTTATCCAGAAGCCGGGATGGATTCGCATGTCAATACATCCTACAACCACTAATGCCGAGATACAGTTTGTATGCGAAAGCATAAAACAGATGGCAGAAAACCATAAGCAGTGGGCAGAGGATTATAAATACCAGCCGGCATCTAACGAGTTTGTACATGTAAATGCCAAATTTATAGAAACTGAAATGGTTAAGAGGTGGTTTCGCCTATAATGGGCGGATCATTACGGCGGTGCTTAAAGCGTTTGTGAGTCCATAGATAATATTCCGGATGCTCAATTATCTGTGCTTCCATAAGCCTCAGGAAACGGTCAGTAATTTCAAAATTTGGAGTTTCTTTCGGGTTTCCTTCAAAAGGTATAAATTCAGCTTTGTAGTAACCGCGTTTTATTTTTCCGCCTTTAACAAACATCACATTCATATCCAACTTTTTTGCAAGCATTTCAGCACCGGCGTGTACAGGAACTTCCATGCCAAATAATCTGCCCCAATAGGGTACACGGTGTATTTTTGGCGACTGGTCACTTATAAATCCGTAATAAGCCAATACGCCTTTGCGCTGGTTTTCCTTCATTACAGGGATTGTTTCTTTGGTATCTATAAGTTCGGCGTCAAAGCGGCCTCTTATATCCCTAACTAATTTATCAAAATACTTGTTTCTTATTTTTTTATAAATGCCAAAGCCCTTATGGGTGGTTAAATACTTGTTCATGACCAGAAGCCACTCGTAGCTGCCGTAATGCGCACATATAAGCACAATGCTCTTACCTTTCTTTTCAAACTCATTTACTACCTCAATATTATCAACAACAAAGCGCTTTTTTATTTCTTTATCAGATAACGTAAGCATCTTTATCATTTCTATAAAGGTGTCACAAAAATGATGGTAGAATTTCCTTTCTATATTTTTACGCTCTTCAAATGAAAGATGGGGCAGCGTTAGCGCAAGATTGAGCCGGACAGTGCTTTTACGGTACCCTATTATCTTATATATTACGACATAAAGAATATCGGAAAAAAAGTATAAAACCCTGAATGGGAGTATGGATATAAATAGCAATAATGGGTAAACCAGTATAAAAGCTAAAAACTGCATTTGTTTTTTTATACAAATATACCTTATTATTATCTATTTCATGTTTTTATGATACTCTGTAAGAAAAACTCAGTATGAAATTATTAATTTTACATTGTAATAGTATACCATGAATATAGATTTGATCATCCTGGTGCTTATAGGCGCCAATGTTATAGCAAGTTATAAAGCATTTAATGATATTTCATTTTTTAGGAAATATGAATTTCACATTGGCAGTATAAGGGCAGGCGAGCAGTACCGCATGTTTACATCAGCTTTCCTGCATGCTGATATGATGCATCTTATTTTCAATATGCTTACGCTTTACTTTTTTGCCCCTACAGTATTGTATCATATGGGTACATTATTGTTTTTGATGGTGTATTTTGGTAGCCTTATTTGTGGCAGTATGCTCACGCTTTACCTGCACAAAAATGATTTTAACTACAGGGCTGTAGGAGCGTCAGGCGCAGTAATGGGGATAATATATTCAGCTATACTTTTTGAGCCCGAATCGAGTATCTATCTGTTTTACTTTATAAAAATGCCTGCATATGTATTTGGTATAGTATACCTTTTATATACTATTTACGGCATGAAAGCCAAAAATGACAACATAGGGCATACAGCACATTTTGGAGGGGCAGTAGGAGGTTACATAATTACACTGATTGAAGCGCCCACTTTATTTACTGATAATACACTGATAGTTATATTGTTGCTTGTGCCTATCATAATTTTGTTCGCAATGGAGCGGCTTGGTAAGTTGTAGCAGGGCAAAATTGGCACACAATTTGAAATTCTTACAGAAAATTAAATAAAAATTACCATGAAAAAAATTGCTTTAGTTTTAGTTGTGCTTATCACAGGATTGGCAAACGCGCAGGTTACAGAAAAAATGAAGCCACAGATTAACGTATCGGGTGAGGGGAAGGTAAAAGTTACTCCTGACCAGGCTACAATTACCGTTGGTGTAGAGAACATGGGCGCTGATGCTGCCGATGTAAAAAAGAAAAACGACCAGGCGGTTGATAAGGTTTTAAAATACCTTAAGACTACCGGAATTCCTACGGCTGATTACCAAACCAAGAGGGTTTTCCTGAACAGGAATTACGATTATGATAAAAAGAAATACAGCTATGTAGCGCAACAAACGATTATCATAAACCTGAAAGACCTGGCTAAGTATGACAGCATAA
>JBQGDS010000030.1:0-4631 GCA_052039185.1 Flavobacterium sp. | reverse complement strand
TATGAATTTTCGATAGATGGAATAAACTACCAGGCTTCGAATATTTTTACAGATGTAGAGTCCGGCCTTGGAAAAGTCAGGGTAAGGGAAACACATTATTGCGGTAATGCGGAAGAAACCTTTATAGTATATATAATACCTGCATTCTTCAGCCCGAACCAGGACAGCTATAATGATTATTTTACCATTGAAGGATTAATGCACTACCCTAATGCTACGGTTACTATTTTTGACCGATATGGTAAACTGGTAACACGATTAAGCAGAAAAAAACGATCGTGGGACGGGACATTTAACAGCAAGCCCATGCCCGCATCAGACTACTGGTACATTATAAAACTGGACGAAAACACTCCTGAAATAAAAGGCCACTTTTCGCTGGTACGATAAATCAGGAAGTAAGCTTAGCCTGAATCTGGCTCAGTATCCAAATATAATCCTGCTGGTTATTTACAAAGTCACGGTCAGACACGTCAAGTATAAGTACGTTAAGCCCGGTCTGCGATTTTATGTATTCAAAATAACCGCGGTTAATTTTTTCAAGGTATCCAGCATCAATATCCTGCTCGTATGCCCTTCCCCTCTTTTTTATGTGCTGCAACAGCCTTTCGGTATTCTGGTGCAGGTAAATGTAAAGGTCGGGCTTAGGCATTTCCTTGTATATTATATCAAACAGCTTGCGGTACAGGCGGTATTCATCCTCACTCAGCGTAACCTTAGAAAAAATAAGCGATTTAAAGATATGGTAATCGGCAACCACAAAATCGCGAAACAGGTCAAACTGAGACAGGTCATCGGTAAGCTGCTGGTACCTGTCAGCCAGGAAAGACATTTCCAATGAAAAGGCATAGCGTGCCTGGTCTTTATAAAACTTAGGCAGGAAAGGGTTGTCGGCAAAACGCTCCAAGACCAGCTTAGCATTAAAATCTTCCGATATCTTGCCTGAAAGCGTAGTTTTTCCCGCACCAATATTGCCTTCTATGGCAATGTAATTATAACGGTTAAGTTTAAATTCGTTTATAGGTAATTCCAGTCCTGAAACCTGTTTTATACTGCTTTCGTCAGTTGTAGTTTCAATGAGTTGCCTGATACTTTTATTTAGTACCGGGTGTTCCCACTGTGGTTTTACATCCCGAAGCGGGTACAGCACAAACTTCCTGTCCTGCATCCGCGGATGCGGTACATGCAGGCCTTCTTCATCAATTATATCATCGTTAAATGAAATAATATCAACATCAATTGTACGTGCCCGGTAACCTGCCTGTATACTGCGCTCCCTGCCCAACTCAGCTTCTGCATGTAAAATATCAACCAGTAGTTGCTGTGCGTTTTTACAGGTATGTACCACTATGGCACAGTTGTAAAAATCATCACTTTCAAATCCCCACGAAGGCGTTTCATAAATAGCAGAAACATGCACAACCGTTGCCACATTATTGTGTATATATGCAATACAGTCAATAACATTCTGCAGCCTGTTGCCACTGTTGCTCCCTATAGATAAAATAGCCTCGTTCTGGAAATTCATAGCCTGCAAAGTAACTAAAACAATCGCAAAGCAACTGTACTAATTATCTTACTGTTGATAAGTTTCTTTTTCGTTATTTCAGCCCACAACATTTTAGTAAATGTAACATAAGCCGTACATTTGATACTTATTCCAAAAATAAATATTTGATACTATGCAATTCTTGAAGAATGTACTTTCCACAATTGTAGGATTATTTTTATTCTGCTTTTTGTTCTTTATGCTACTTATGGTTATAGGCCTTGCTGCAGGAAGCGGCAATAAAGACACCGTTCAGGTAAAAGACAATTCGGTTATTGAACTGGATATTAAAGATGTTAAATACGATTATGCAGGGCGCTTTTATAACGACGAGTTCTCTTTTCTTAATGATGAACCGACAGATGGCCTTACCGATGTACTTAAGGCTATTGACGCTGCCAAAAGCGACAAAAAAATTAAAGGTATAACTCTTACCAATACGGCATCGCAACTTGGTATGGCACAAAACAAGGCATTGCGTGATAAGCTTGATGATTTTAAAAAATCGGGCAAATTCGTAGTAGCGTATGCCGACTCTTACTCTCAAACCGATTATTACCTTAACTCGGTTGCCGATACCATATACCTAAATCCTGTTGGGGAAATTGACTTTAAAGGCCTGTCATCTGAAGTTATGTTCTTTAAAGATTTCCAGGAAAAATCAGGAATTAAGATGGAAGTTATACGCCATGGTAAATATAAAAGCGCTGTTGAACCTTTCCTTAGTAATGAAATGAGTCCTGAAAACAGGGAACAGCTTACTACCCTGCTTACTACAATATGGGCATCAATGGCAGATGATATGGCTAAAAGCCGTAAAATATCCGTAGAGAACATCAACAGTATTGCCGAAAACCTTTCAGGCCGCACGCCGGAACTTGCTAAAGAATCAAAGCTTATTGACAAAATCGGCTATGAGGATGAATACCATAACGGGATTCGCAAGGCAATGAAGGTAAAGAAAGACGAGGAATACAACTCTGTTGACATTTTAGATTATGTAAAAACTGCCGCACTTGCCGATATACTTTCAGGCGGCAGCGATAAAATAGCAATAGTATATGCACAGGGCGAAATTATAGGTGGCGAAGGCGACCTGAACATTATTGGCGAAGGCGCCGTAAATGATGCACTAAGGGCTGCGCGCGAAGATGATAAGGTAAAAGCGATTGTACTTCGTGTAGACTCTCCGGGCGGAAGCGCACTTACATCTGAACTGATATGGAGGGAAATTGAACTTACCAAAAAGAAAAAACCGGTAGTGGTATCTATGGGTAACCTGGCAGCATCGGGCGGTTATTATATTTCATGTAATGCCGACAGGATTTTTGCTGAGCCTAATACCATTACAGGATCTATAGGCGTGTTTGGGGTACTGCCAAACCTTACGCAGCTTTCAAACAAAGTGGGTATACATACCGAGCAGGTAAGCACACACAGTAATGCATCAGGTTATAGCGTGTTCACTCCGTTAAAAGAGAACACCAGGGCTTACATACAGCAAAGCGTAGAAAAAGTATACAGCACATTTATAAGCCGTGTTGCTGCCGGAAGGAAAATGACCACTGACCAGGTTGACGCTATAGGCCAGGGCCGTGTATGGGCAGGAGCCGATGCTATTAAAATAGGCCTTGTTGATGAAATAGGAGGCCTTGATGACGCTATAAAACATGCTGCCAAACTGGGCAAAACCACAAGCTATTCGGTTGAAAACTATCCTGAGTTTGAAATGACATTCGAAAAGCTTTTTGCAGGAAGGCTGCCATTTGCCCAAACCAAGGAAGAATTTATTAAAGAAGAAGTGGGCGAAGATAACTACCGTGTTATTGAGCGTATGAGGCGTGCAACACAGCTAAGGGGCGCACAGACTGTAATGCCGTATGAAATAAACATCCGATAAAAGACGTTAAACTAATACACCCCGATAAAAATAAATAAAATGGTTAAAAAGATTTTAAAGTGGACAGGTATCAGCCTTTTGGTAATCATTATACTGCTTGCGGCAACCCCTTTCCTGTTTAAAGGAAAAATTGAGGAAATGGTGAAAAAAGCCATTAACGAACAGGTTGATGCAAAGGTTGATTTTGCTGATGTAAGTCTGAGCCTTTTCAAAAGTTTTCCGAGAGCAAATGTAACAGTTGAAAAGCTAAGCATTATCAACAAAGCGCCTTTTGAAGGTGATACATTGGTATACATGGGCGAGCTTACACTTAAAATGTCGGTTAAAGAACTTTTTAAAGGGGATGGCGAAGCTATGAGTATTGAATCGCTTACTACTAAAGATGGTATCATCAACATTTTATTTAATAAAGACGGGCTGGGCAACTTTGATATTGCCCTAAAAAATAAAGAAGAAGAGCAGCCGTCAGGCGAGCCAAGCAAACCGTTTGCACTGAACATGCAAAACTATGAGATCCAAAATCTGCGTTTTCAGTATTTTGACGAACGCTCTAAAATACGCATGGTAATAGACAGTCTGAACCATACGGGAAAAGGAAACTTTGCACAAAGTAAGCTGGATCTTGATACGCATACCACCGCAAAGCTGACGCTGGATATGGACAAAACCAATTACATGCGCAATGTGGCGCTCAAACTTGATGCCGTACTTGGTTTGGACTTGGACAAAAGCGTTTATACTTTTAAGGACAACAAGGCACTGATAAACCAGCTGCCGCTTGAGTTTAACGGAAGCGTTGCGCTGCTTGAAGCAGGACAACAGTTTGACCTGGCCTTTAAAACGCCTACATCATCATTCAAAAACTTTTTAGGGCTTATCCCTGAGAGCTATTCGGGTAGTATCGCTAATGTAAAAACAGAGGGCGATTTTACCATTGACGGGAAAGTGAACGGTATGATGACGGACACGACTGTGCCTAAATTCAACATTGCAATAGAATCTAACAATGCATCGTTCAAATACCCTGATCTGCCTAAATCGGTACAAAATATTGTGATTGACACCAAAATTATTAATGAAACCGGAGTTATGAACGATACGTATGTAAACCTTGATAACCTATCGTTCCGTATTGAACAGGATGTTTTTAACGCCAAAGCCAATATCCGTAACATTGTAGAA
>JBQGDS010000029.1:0-3304 GCA_052039185.1 Flavobacterium sp. | reverse complement strand
ATCCTTGACCTGAAGTCTGCAGTTGAAGAGATATCATCGTTAGAGGCAACACATGTAAATGTGCTTGTTAAACAGCTGCCTGTCATAACCCTTATCCTTGTATCAGTAGTAGCAATAGGGTTAGCGTCTATACCTGTATCTATTGTAATTATTCCACCGGCATTAGGAGTAAATTTATACCAGTTAGCCGCAGGTGCTGCACCCTGGTCGTTTATTGTATAAGTATTAAAACATACAGCAGGAGCTGCTGCTCCTGTAATTGCAGGAACGTTTATAGTACCTGTACCTGATATTGTTAACGCACCATTACACGTGGCTTGTGCATTTGCATTAAATAAAGAGCCTAACAACAGCCCTCCGCATAGTAAAAGTTTTTTCATGATGATAATTTTATATTTAAATTCAAAAATAGTAAAAATATAATAACATACAACAGCAATATTATAGTATATTAAAAATTTTCATCCAATTTATTTAAGGCATTGCATATTCTGCATTAGCAGGTAGTCAGCAAGTACCAATGCGGCCATTGCCTCTACAATGGGCACGGCACGCGGCACTACACAGGGATCATGCCTCCCTTTACCCTGCATATCCACCACATTACCTACATTGTCAATTGTTTCCTGTAGCTGCATGATAGTTGCGACAGGCTTAAAGGCTACACGAAAATAAATATCCATACCGTTGCTTATCCCCCCCTGTATACCTCCTGACAGATTGCTTTTTGTACTGCCATCAGGATTAAAAGCATCATTATGCTCGCTGCCTTTCATACGTGCACCACAAAAACCACTACCATATTCAAAACCTTTTACAGCATTAATTGACAGCATTGCCTTACCCAATTCGGCGTGCAGTTTGTCAAAAACCGGCTCACCCAGCCCGGCAGGCACATTTTGCAGTACGCAGGTTATGGTTCCTCCTACGGTATCGCCTTCCTTACGCACTTGCTTTATGTACTCTTCCATTTTTACAGCGGTAGCCACATCAGGACATCGCACCGCATTGCTTTCGGTTAATGTAAAATCGAGCGCCTGATAAGGCTTATCAATAAATATATCGCCTACAGATGATACAAATGCATTTATCTTAATATCCGGCAACAACTGCTTTGCAATAGCCCCCGCCACAACCCTGCTTACTGTTTCCCGTGCCGAGCTTCGTCCGCCACCACGGTAATCACGTATACCATATTTTTTATCATAAACATAATCAGCATGCGAAGGGCGGTATACATTTTTTATATGCTCATAATCGTTACTTTTCTGGTTTGTATTCCTTATTATAAAACCGATAGGCGCGCCTGTTGTCTTACCTTCAAAAATACCCGAAAGGAATTCTGCTTCGTCAGCCTCTTTACGCTGCGTTACAATAGCTGACTGGCCCGGCCTTCGCCTGTCCATCTCCTTTTGTATTGCATCAAAATCCAGCTCAATATTTGGTGGGCATCCATCTATAACACCACCTAATGCCGGCCCGTGTGACTCGCCAAAAGTTGTAAGCCTGAAAAAACGCCCGAAAGTATTACCTGCCATATCTATGTTTTTAAACAAATGTAATCCAGCCCGCGCTAATTATAAAATAATATTTACAACCTTGTGTAAACCAAAATTTAATATTGGCGTAAATATCTGTTTAAACCCATAGTGGTATTTTGCAGAAAACACACCATGAAAAAAAGGAACGTTGACCTTGTAGTGCTTTCCGATATTCATCTGGGTACTTACGGCTGCCATGCTAAAGAGCTTCTTGCCTACCTGGGCTCTATAAAACCGAAAACACTTATACTGAATGGCGATCTTATAGATATATGGCCATTCCGGAAATCATATTTCCCACAATCCCATTTAAAAGTTGTAAAAAAGCTTATTGATTTTGCTGCCAAAGGCACACGTGTATACTACATAACAGGCAATCATGATGAGATGCTGCGCAAGTTTAGCGACACGCACATGGGCAACTTCTCAATAGTTGATAAGGTAGTCCTTGAGCTTGACGGCAGGAAGGCCTGGTTTTTTCACGGCGATGTTTTCGACAGTTCTGTTAATCATGCAAAATGGATTGCCAAACTGGGTGGTATTGGTTATGATTACCTTATACTACTAAACCGTTTTGTAAACTGGCTGCTGGCACGTATGGGTAAAGAACCGTATTCGTTATCTAAAAAAATAAAGTCGGGTGTAAAAAAAGCAGTGAAATTTATATCTGATTTTGAAGCAACTGCTGCCGAACTGGCTATTGAAAGCGGATACGACTTTGTAATATGCGGACACATACATGAACCCAAAATAATCAGGAAAGAAAATAAAAAAGGTGCAGTTACCTACCTGAATTCGGGCGACTGGATAGAAAATCTTACTTCGCTGGAATATCATAAGCGTCGCTGGAAGCTGTATTCTTACACGGAAGAGATAAACACCATAAAGGTTAATGAAGAAGAATATTTCGAAATGGAGACTGAACTGGGACAGCAATTAATTGCATCATTACTCCTTAATACTATAAAGGCATCTAAAAATTAGTATATTAGCACAGCTAAACTAACTTTTATGAAAAAACTTTATCTGTTCGCAATTTTAGGTGTTATTACAGCGTCATGCTCGAGTGATGACAGTAGTACAACACCAACCCCACCTGACAATAACACATCTACCGCAGAGTTCCTTCCTCTTGCAAGCGGCAATTACTGGGTATATAATGTACAGGATTCACAGCAACAGGGCCGTGACTCGCTTTATATATCCGGCAACCTGACTACAGGAGGTAATACCTATAAAAAGTTTACTACACTAAACTCGCCTTTAGGTTTATTCTCTAACACTATATATAATGACGGTATCCGCAAAGATGGTGACAGGTTATTATTGAATGGCACGTTTGAGCTTGCCTTTGCCGATCAGTTTGCTTTAAATATACCTGTAACCGACTTTATAATATTCAAGGAAAATGCTTCAGCAAACCAGCAGCTTGGCGTTACATCGGGCGTATTAGTACAACCCTATAATGGTTACGATATTACTTTTGAATATACGTTATCAACCCAGTTTAAACAGTCGCTTGCCACTTACACTGTAAATACGCAGGCTTATAATAATGTTAAGCAGATACAAACTGTGCTTAATTTAAAAATAACCGCCCCGGTTAATCTGGGAGGTAACTCATTTACAGCTACTATAATGCTGCCACAAAATGTAGTGGTAGCCAACCAATACTATGCTGCAGGCGTAGGTGTGGTACACACATCTTCAGATATTAGTTATCAGCTGCAGGATCTATCGTTTGTTGGCGCATCACTACCTAT
>JBQGDS010000028.1:0-9591 GCA_052039185.1 Flavobacterium sp. | reverse complement strand
GAAATTAAATTCCACCAGTCTTTATTTTGCTGTTTACGTAAGCTCATAAGTTTATCTATAATAGAAATATCCTCCAAAGTAGACAGCCATTGGATAAGCTCAATTTTTTTATTTTGTATCTATTTCAGTTCCCATTTCTTTTAATCTTTGTATAAAGTTACGAATTATTTCTTTGTCATTTCCCGGAACACCGCTTCCAGATTTTTATTCTTCAGGTTAAGCTGTAGCGTTTTCAGCCCATTTGCCTGAGCAAAATCAAATACGGCAGGGCGCATGTCTTTATTTGTTTCAAAGGTAAGCTCCCAAGTGGCATCATGCACATTTTTTGCCGATATGAGATTAGGAATGCCGCTTACAAGCTGTTCTTCCACCCGAAGGTCGAATTCCACTTCAATGATTTGTTCTTTTTCCTGTACCAGGTTATTCAGCTTTTTGTCGGTTACTATTTTTCCGCTGTTAATAATAATAACCCTGTCACAAATAGCCTCTACTTCCTGCATAATGTGGGTAGAAAGAAAAACCGTTTTGTTTTTACCTATGTTCTTTATCAGTTCACGTATCTCTACAAGCTGGTTAGGGTCAAGCCCAGTGGTTGGCTCATCCAGTATCAGTACCTCCGGATCGTGCAGCAGCGCAGTGGCAAGGCCTACACGCTGGCGGTACCCTTTAGATAGTTCGCCTATTTTTTTATGTGCTTCAGGTGTAAGGCCTGTAAGTTGTATTACTTCGTCAATACGACTTTTAGCTACTTTATACACATCGGCATTAAAGGCCAGGTATTCGCGTACATACAGATCCAGGTATAATGGATTATGCTCCGGAAGGTAGCCTACCGATTTTTGTACTGCTTTCTGTTGTGTGGCCACACTATGGCTATTTACCAGAGCCTCACCTTCGTCTGCATTTAAAAAAGTGGTCAGTATTTTCATAAGAGTTGATTTTCCTGCACCATTTGGTCCCAGGAAGCCTACAATTTCACCTTTAGCAACTGAAAACGAAACGGCATCTAGCGCTTTTTGCTCGCCGTAACTTTTGGAAATACCTTTAACTTCGATAGACATATGCCTTAAATTTTGAACAAAAGTAAAAAATAAAAAATGTGTTATAGATCATAACGCAGGAGTTTTAGGTTTAATATGCCTATTTTATATTATAAAGCGTAAATGCAGTAACTTTGCAGTAGTATGAGTACAATGGAGAATAAAAAGGAAATGAGGCAGTGGCTTGATGATTTCAACCTGAGCCATCCGTTAATTATAGCGGGTCCATGCAGTGCCGAGACCGAAGAGCAGGTACTGGATATTGCCCGCCAGCTTAAGGATAGTAATGTTTCAATATACCGTGCAGGAATATGGAAACCTCGTACACGCCCCGGAGGTTTTGAAGGTGTTGGCGCTATAGGACTGGAGTGGCTGCAGAAAGCCAAAGCCGAAACAGGACTTATGATGGCCGTTGAGGTTGCCAATGCCAATCATGTAAAACTGGCACTTGAACACGATATTGATGTACTATGGATAGGTGCGCGCACTACTGTAAATCCGTTTGCTGTTCAGGAAATTGCCGACGCGCTTACAGGAACTGATAAAATAGTCCTGATAAAAAATCCTGTAAACCCTGATCTTGCCTTATGGCTTGGCGGTGTGGAAAGACTGTATAATGCAGGCATAAAAAAACTGGGTGTTATACACCGGGGGTTTTCTACTTACGAAAAAACCAAATACAGGAATATACCTGAGTGGCAGCTGGCTATTGAGTTGCACGACCGTTTTCCTGACCTGCCTATTATATGTGACCCATCACATATTACAGGGCGCAGGAATATGATACAGGAAGTGTCGCAGCAGGCGCTTGATCTTAATTATGACGGACTCATGATTGAGACACATAATAATCCTGACAAAGCCTGGAGCGATGCTGCACAGCAGGTTACTCCTGAAACATTAAAGGAAATACTGAAAAATCTTGTTGTCCGCAAGAAAACTGATGAAACTTACGAGTTTAACAGTAGCCTGAAAAAACTGCGTACCCGTATTGATGAGTATGATTCAAAGCTTATTGAGGTGCTTGGCAAGCGTATGCGTATTGCTGACGAGATAGGTGCGCTGAAAAAAGAAAATAATGTAGCCATATTGCAAAACAAGCGCTGGAAGCAGATTTTGGATAAAATGACTGCCGAAGGATTGCAGGAAAACCTTGGGGATGAATTTATACTGCATCTTTTCCGTGCCATACATCAGGAGAGTATAAGGCATCAGGAGAATGTAATAAACAGGCCCGAAGCGTAATGACAGAATTAAATTTTATCTTTGCGTAATGACAGGACTGGTTTATAAATCTACAGGCAGCTGGTATACCGTAAAAACGGAAGATGGCATTATATACGAATGCCGTATAAAAGGTAAGTTCCGTATAAAAGGTATAAAAAGCACTAATCCTGTAGCCGTTGGCGATATGGTAGATTTTGACCTGGACGAAAAAAGTGATGCCGTAACAGGTGTTATTACCAACATACATGAACGGAAAAATTATATTATCCGTAAATCGGTAAACCTTTCAAAGCAGGTACACATTATAGCATCTAATATAGATAAGCTGTTCCTGCTTGTTACCATAAACAATCCCGTTACCACAACCAGTTTTATTGACCGCTTTCTTGTAACGGCAGAAGCCTATGATATAGAGGCCGTAATTGTTTTTAATAAGATTGATACTTTTGACGATACAATGCTTGATGAGCAGTTGTACCTGCAATACATATATGACAAAATAGGCTATAAGTGCCTGCGTATATCTTCTACCGAACACAAGGGCATCGATAAGCTTATTGAGGAAATGAAAGGAAATGTATGTATGTTTTCCGGCCACTCCGGGGTAGGGAAATCTACATTGGTAAATGCTTTACAGCCCTCATTAAACCTAAAGACGAAAGAAATTTCCGAACAGCACAGCCAGGGACAGCATACTACTACTTTTGCCGAAATGTTCGATCTGGATTTCGGTTCCAAAATAATAGATACTCCTGGTATCAGGGGTTTTGGCGTGGTTGATATGGAAAAGGACGAGATAGGCGATTACTTCCCTGAATTCTTCGCGCTGAAAGACCAGTGTAAATTTAATAACTGCCTTCATAAGGATGAACCGCACTGCGCCGTAAAAGAGGCGCTGGAAAATGATGAAATAGCATGGTCGCGTTATAAAAGCTACATTCAGCTTCTGGAAGGTGAAGATGAACATTACCGTACTGATAACTATGCCGATGGTAAAAATGCTGAAACCGAAGAATAGATATGAAGGCAGTAATTCAGCGTGTAAGTGAAGCATCAGTAACTATTGATGGCGAAAAAACAGCCGATATCGGAGAGGGGCTTTTAATACTAATAGGTATTGAAGAAGCCGATACCCGGGAAGATATAAACTGGCTGGCTGCCAAAATAATAAAACTCAGGATTTTTGGTGATGACAACGGCGTGATGAACCTCTCAGTTCAGGATGTGAATGGTGATATTGTTGTAGTAAGCCAGTTTACACTGCATGCTGCAACTAAAAAAGGCAACCGTCCTTCATATATTAAAGCTGCCGGGCCTGAAATCGCTGTTCCCCTGTACGAAACATTTGTAAAGCAAATAGAACACGAACTTGGCAGGCCGGTACAAACCGGCCGTTTTGGTGCCGATATGAAAGTAGCCTTGATAAACGATGGTCCCGTTACCATAATTATTGATACAAAAAATAAGGAATAATGGATATTAAGAACGCACAGCTTGATGTAGATAACTGGATTAAGGAACACGGTGTACGTTATTTTAATGAGCTGACCAACATGGCGCAACTTACTGAAGAAGTAGGCGAGGTTGCCCGCATCATTGCTCGAAGATATGGTGAGCAGAGTGAGAAGGAAAGCGACAAAAATAAAGATTTGGGCGAAGAACTTGCCGATGTGGTTTTTGTAGTATTGTGCCTTGCCAATCAAACAGGTGTAGACCTTCAGGCGGCATTCGATAAAAAGATGGACCTGAAGACAAAGCGTGACCATGACCGCCATCATAACAACGAGAAGCTGAAATAAATGAATGTAAGGGTAGGCCTTTCAGGTACAATAGCCGAAAAACATATAGCAATAACCGGTTCGAAAAGCGAGACAAACCGGTTATTGCTGCTTAAGGCCCTTTACCCCGGAATCAGGATAGCAAATGCTTCAGTATCGGATGATAGTGAAGTGATGCGACAGGCTTTATCATCAGATAATGAAATTATTGATGTGCATCACGCAGGTACTGCCATGCGGTTCCTCACCGCTTATTTCTCCCTTCAGGAAGGTAGGGAAGTACTATTAACCGGCTCACAGCGCATGAAAGAACGGCCTATTGGTATTTTAGTTGAAGCTTTACGTTCACTGGGTGCTGATATAAGTTATGCTGAAAATGATGGCTACCCGCCATTAAAAATTAAAGGCAAAAAACTTAAGGGCGGTAAGGTTTCAGTGCCTGCAAACGTGAGCAGCCAGTATATTACCGCATTATTGCTTGTTGGCAGCAGCCTTAAAAATGGGCTGGAGCTAACTCTGGAAGGCGAGATCACGTCAATGCCTTACATTAAAATGACGTTAAGGTTATTGGAAAAGGTTGGAATTAAAACACAATTTGACAATAATATAATCCGGGTTTCTCCTAAATCTGAATTCAAAAAACCTGAATCTGAAATAACAGTTGAGAGCGACTGGAGTTCGGCTTCTTACTTTTACTCTGTACTTGCTTTATCTCCTTCAGGCACTGCACTTACATTATCATCTTACAATCAGGATAGCCTGCAGGGCGACAGTGCCCTTGCCGAAATTTACAGTCAGTTTGGTGTAGAAACAGCATTTTCAGGAAACAGTATCCGCCTTGTTAAAACCCGTAACATACTACCTGAAAATCTGCATTCAGATCTTAATACTACTCCTGATATAGCACAGACTATTGCCGTAACATGTTTCGGGTTGGGTATTGGTTGCTCGCTTTCCGGGCTTCACACGCTTAAAATAAAAGAAACCGACAGGCTTACAGCACTAAAAACCGAATTGGAAAAACTAGGGGCAGCAGTACATATCACTGATGATACACTTACACTCAAATCATCATTGCATATAAACCAAAACGTAGCAATCGATACTTATAATGACCACAGGATGGCTATGGCATTTGCACCGCTTGCTGTAAAAGCCCCGGTAATTATAAACGATGCAGGGGTGGTTTCAAAATCGTATCCGGCATTTTGGGACGATTTAAGCACACTTGGTTTTACGATGGAAAACAGGTAAAACAGCCTCCTGAAAATAAATATATTGCAAAACACTTGACAACGCCTGTTTCGCAATAGTATATTTGCAGGCAATAAAAAATCACAGTTAATATATGAAATTATCTAACTTCAATTTTAACCTGCCGAAAGAGCTATTGTCTGAATTTCCTGCTGAAAACAGGGATGAGGCACGTTTAATGGTTATAGACAGGAAAACGAAAACTATTGAACACAAGCTTTTTAAGGATATACTGGACTATTTTGATGAAGGCGATGTAATGGTACTGAACAATACTAAGGTTTTCCCGGCACGCCTTTATGGAAATAAGGAGAAAACAGGAGCAAGGATTGAAGTATTCCTGCTTAGGGAACTAAACAGCGAGCAGCGCCTTTGGGATGTGCTTGTAGACCCTGCAAGGAAAATAAGGATAGGTAATAAGCTGTATTTTGGCGATGACGATTCGTTAGTAGCTGAAGTGATAGACAATACTACATCGCGAGGAAGGACACTTCGTTTCCTTTATGACGGTTCGTATGAAGAGTTCCGCAATAAGCTTACCGAGCTTGGTGAAACACCTATACCTAAATATATTAACAGGGAAGTTGTGCCCGAAGATGCTGAGCGTTACCAAACGATTTATGCTAAAGAAGAAGGTGCGGTTGCAGCCCCTACTGCAGGTTTGCATTTCAGTAAGCACCTGCTTAAAAGGCTTGAGATAAAAGGCGTTGACTTTGCTGAGATCACGCTTCATGTAGGCCTTGGTACTTTTAACCCGGTTGAGGTTGAAGACCTTTCAAAACATAAAATGGATTCGGAAGAACTTATCATAACGCAGGAAGCGTGTGATGTAGTGAATAAGGCTAAGGTAAATAAAAAGAGGGTTTGCGCCATTGGTACTACAACCATGCGTGCTATGGAAAGTTCGGTTTCATCGCAAAAAACGCTTAATCCTTATGTAGGCTGGACTAACAAGTTCATCTTCCCTCCGTATGATTTCAGTGTGGCGGACTGTATGGTTACAAACTTCCATACACCTAAGTCAACCCTACTGATGATGATATCTGCTTTTATGGGGCATGACCTTATGAAAAAAGCGTATGACGAAGCAATTAAAGAAGGCTACCGTTTTTACTCGTACGGCGATGCAATGCTGATACTTTAATAAATATCGGGATTTATAATATTACAAAGCGGCTCACAGGGTCGCTTTTGTTTTTACAGGTATTACAATTTTAGCTGTAAGTAAGGTGAAATCAACAAGGCTATGTTTTTAAGGTTATTCATAAATGCTTACTTTTACGCTCCAACAAACAAACTATAATGGAATTTCAAAATACACGTGAATTTGCTCAACAGCTTGATGCTAAAGACAAACTGGCCAAATACCGCGATGAGTTTATATTTCCGCATGTAAACGGCAAACAGGTAATTTACTTTACAGGTAACTCCCTTGGACTGCAGCCCAAACGTACCAAAGCCTATGTTGATGAGGTTATGGATGACTGGGGCAAGCTTGCAGTTGAAGGCCACTTTTATGCTGAAAAACCTTGGTGGGATTACCACGAGCGTTTTGCAGCGCCACTAAGTAAAGTGGTAGGTGCCTTACCAAGCGAGGTCACCGTTATGAATACCCTTACGGTAAATCTACATCTGCTTATGGTTACCTTTTACAGGCCTACTGCAAAGCGCTACAAGATTATATGCGAAGAGAAGGCTTTCCCAAGTGACCAGTACATGCTAAAAAGCCAGGTAAAGTTTCATGGCTTTGACCCTGCTGATGCCATTGTAGAAATAAAAAGGCGCGAAGGCGAACACAATATCCGTTTAGAGGATATACTTGATAAAATAAAAGAGGCAGGCGATGAGCTTGCACTGGTTTTAATAGGTGGTGTAAACTATTACACTGGCCAGGTATTCGATATGAAAACCATAACCAAGGCAGGCCAGGATGCCGGCGCCTATGTAGGCTGGGATCTTGCCCATGCGGCAGGTAACATAAAGCTGGAACTGCATGAGTGGAATGTGGATTTTGCTGCCTGGTGCAGTTACAAGTATATGAACTCAGGTCCGGGTAATGCGTCGGGAGCCTTTATACACGAAATGCACCATAATGACATGGACCTGCACCGTTTTGCAGGATGGTGGGGCCATAATAAAGAACGCCGTTTTCTTATGGAACCACAATTTGATCCTGTACGCTGTGCACACGGTTGGCAGGTGAGTAACCTTCCGGTACTGTCATTAGCGCCTTATCTGGCATCAGTAGAAATGTTTGATGAAGTAGGTATGGATGCCCTTATTGCAAAGAGAGACTGTATTACCGCCTATCTTGAATTTATCCTTCATGAAATTGATAAGGAAGTAGACAGTACTTTCGAAATAATCACTCCGTCAAACGCTGAAGAAAGAGCATGTCAGCTTTCGGTGTTCCTGCATGGAGAGGGCAGGAGCCTGTTTGAATATTTAATGAAAAAAGGTGTAATTACCGACTGGCGTGAACCTAACGTTATCCGTCTTGCACCTGTGCCGTTTTACTGTTCTTATGAAGATATGTATGAATTTGGGCAGATATTAAAAGAAGGTGTTTTATCACATAAAAAGTAAGTTGGATATTTCGATTAATCTCAAATGATTGAATTGATCTAAAAATCTAACCATCGAACAATCGACCATAAAAATGAATAAAGAAGAAAAAATAAAGAATTTTGACCCAAGCCAGCCCGGTTTGGCCGATGCAAGTATTTTTGGTTTGCCCTTTACTGCAGATGAAAGTGAAATTATTATAGTGCCTGCACCCTGGGAGGTTACCGTAAGCTATGGAGCCGGGGCTTCAGACGGGCCTGAAGCTATACTGGAAGCATCTTTCCAGGTTGACTTGCTGCATCAGGAATTCCCTGATCTTTGGAAATTAGGAATGTACATAGACAACAGTGAGCTTACTGAAGGCTGGGCAGAAAAAAGCCGTGCGCATAAAGCCCTAGCACAGCCTATTATTGCAGCGTTGGAAAATGGTGAAAAAATTGAAGATAACACCTCATTAAAGCAGGATCTTGATACAATTAATGAGGTTTGCAGCCAGTTCCATAACGAAGTACAGCAGCGCATTGAGTACTGGATGGATAAAGGCAAGAAAGTAGTGCTTCTTGGTGGCGACCACAGTACGCCGCTTGGATATTACAGGGCACTTGCTAAAAAGCATGACAGCTTTGGCATACTGCATCTTGATGCACATATGGATTTGCGTATTGCCTATGAAGGTTTTACATATTCACACGCTTCAATAATGTATAATGCATTACAACTGCCACAGATTTCTAAGATTGTACAGGTGGGTATACGCGATTTTTCACAACAGGAAATTGAAGTAGTGGAACAATATAATGACAGGGTAAAAGTTTATACTGACAGGGACCTGAAAGCAGAAACTTTTGAAGGAGCAACCTGGAAACAGCAATGTGATACCATTATCAATGCACTTCCGCAAAAAGTATGCATCAGCTTTGATATTGATGGTATGTACCCTTGGTACTGTCCTAACACCGGTACGCCGGTTCCGGGAGGTTTTTCTTTTGAGCAGGCAGCGTATCTTTTCAGCAAGCTTGCAGCTTCAGATAAGGAAATTATCGGTTTTGACCTTGTTGAGGTAGCACCGGGAGAAGATGATGACTGGGACGGTAATGTTGGCGCAAGGATGCTGTACCACATGTGTGGCGTACTGGCCAAAAATAACGGCTTGGATACCGGAAAAGAAGTTAAGTTTTAATATACGGGAGCTTGGTGCTCCCTTTTTTATAGCTGTAGTTTTGGATGTAATTGCAATAATTATATTAATTGTTATGCTGCTCATGTTTGCAGCGTTACTTGTATATGCAGTTATTTTTATATCCGGTAATGTTATCGAATCTGCCTGGATGCTTATTTTTAACAGGCCACTGTATGTGCATTTTTATCCGTTTCCTAAAGAATTGGGAATGTATGAAGATGAGCTGTTGCGCAGGGAATTTAGCTTTTATCGTAACCTTTCGGAAAAGCATAAAAAGTATTTCAGGCACAGGGTACACCGTTTTATTAAGAAATATAAGGTTTTTGGCCGGAATGAACTTCCTGTTACAGCCGATATGAGAATTAAGCTGGCTGCAACCTGGGTAATGCTCACTTTTGGTATGAGGCGGTATCTGCCAACCATATTTAAAGCAATTATTATATATCCTGAAGCATTTGAATCTGCCAATGGCAACCTGCACAAAGGAGAGTTTAATTATGGCGCAGGTGTAGTTGTATTTTCTTGGAAGCACTTTATGGAAGGTATG
>JBQGDS010000027.1:0-5837 GCA_052039185.1 Flavobacterium sp. | reverse complement strand
GATAACAACGGATATATTGACGATGTGCACGGGTGGAACTTCCTGGGCAATGCAGAGCATGAAAACCTGGAGTTTGTACGTATCGTAAAGAAAGGTAACGACGGTTCTGAAACTTACAAAAAAGCGAAAGCGGAGTATGATAAGGAATATCAGGAGGCTATGGCCGGCAAACAGCAGATAGACTTTATACTTAATGCCGATAAGCAGATAAAAGAACAACTTAAAAAAGAGAACTATACTGCTGAAGACCTTAAAAACTTTAACCCTACCGATCCTACGCTAAATGCTGTAAAAGGACGTTTTATACAGATATTAAGCAATATCCCTAAAGAAGATTTTGACAAGGAGCTTAAGGGTGCTAAGGAGCATTATGAAAGCCAGCTGAACTACAATCTTAACCTTCAGTTTGACGGCCGTAAGGTTGTAGGCGACGACCCTAACAATTTTAACGACAGAAAGTACGGGAATGGTAATGTTATTGGCCCGGTTAAAGATGGGGCTAAGCACGGTACACACGTTGCAGGCATCATTGCCCAGGTACGTAACAATGGGCTTGGCGGAGACGGTGTAGCGTCTGACAATGTATGGATTATGCCGGTACGCGCAGTGCCTGATGGTGATGAGTATGATAAAGATGTTGCGCTTGCTATACGCTATGCGGTAGATAATGGCGCAAAAGTTATAAACGGAAGCTTCGGTAAATATTTCTCTACACACAGCGACTGGGTATATGATGCAATTAAATATGCTGCCGAAAAAGACGTACTTATTGTATGCGCTGCCGGTAATGAAGGTACTGACCTGAACCAGCCGGGTGGTGTAGAGCGTTACCCTAATGATAACAAAAATGGCGGTCCGGAAATTTCAGACAATTTCCTTTCGATAGGCGCTATTTACTACGAACTTAACGAGGCTTTGATTGCAGATTTCTCTAACTACGGTAAGACCGATGTTGACGTTTACAGCCCGGGTGTAAGGATTTATGCTACAACACCTAATAATAACTATGAGTTCCTTCAGGGTACGTCAATGGCTTCGCCAAATGCGGCAGGTGTAGCAGCGCTTATCCGTTCATACTATCCTGACCTTACAGCGCCTCAGGTTAAACGCATTATAATGGAATCAGGAGTGGCAATCAACCTGAAAGTTGCTGCCGGAGGTGATGAAAAAAACCTGAAAGATTTCTCTGAACTATCAAGGACAGGTAAAATAGTGAATGCTTATAACGCACTTATTATGGCCGAACAGATGTCTAAGAAAAAATAATTTTATCATAACTGATTGAATGGAAGGGTATATCCCTTCCATTTTTTTATTTTTAACCCTATGAAAAAATTTACCTTAATGGCAATTGCTGTTTGTACTACGGCATTTCCTCAAAAAAATCCTAATCCGGGCTATTGGCAGCAACATGTTGACTATAAGATGGAGGTAAACATGGATGTAAAAACATCAAAGTATACAGGTAAGCAGCAATTGGTATATACAAACAATTCGCCTGATACCCTTAAGCGTGTTTTTTATCACCTGTACAACAATGCATTCCAGCCGGGTAGTGAAATGGATGCACGCCTGCAAAGTATTCCAGATCCTGATAAAAGGATGGCTAAAAGCTTTAAGACCGGCAATAAAACCACTTACGAAAGCCGTATCAGCACACTGAAGCCAAATGAAATAGGCTACCTGAAAATAAATAACCTTAAGCAGGACGGTGCAGCAGCAAAAAGCACCGTTTCGGGTACTATCCTGATAGTAGACCTGCCGAAACCATTACTCCCGGGCAAGTCTACTACATTTACACTTGATTTTGAAGGCCAGATGCCAATACAGATACGCCGAAATGGCCGTAACAGTGCTGAGGGTGTTGCGCTTTCAATGACACAGTGGTATCCTAAAATGGCAGAATATGATTTTGAAGGCTGGCACGCAAACAACTACATTGCCCGCGAGTTTCACGGTGTATGGGGTAATTTTGATGTGAAAATAACCATCGATAAGGAGTATACCATAGGTGGTACAGGTTACCTGCAAAACAAGAATGAAATAGGAAAAGGATATGAAGACCAAGGCGTTACTGTAACCTATCCTAAAAAAGCCAAAACCCTTACATGGCATTTTAACGCACCTATGGTGCATGATTTTGCCTGGGCTGCCGATAACAACTACGCACACGATAAAATTATAGGCGAAAACGGTGTTGAACTGCATTTCCTTTATAAAAACACACCTGAAAACCAGGACGGATGGAAAAAACTGCAGCCTAAAACGGCCGAGATACTTTCGTTTTTTAATAAGCATGTTGGTCCATACCCATACAAGCAGTACTCCGTAATTCAGGGTGGCGATGGCGGTATGGAATATGCCATGTGTACCCTCATTACCGGTCGCAAGTATGAAGGCCTTGTACAGGTAACCGCGCATGAGTTTGGCCATTCATGGTTTCAGCATGTGCTGGCAAGCAACGAATCAAAACATGGATGGATGGATGAAGGCTTTACATCGTACATTGAGGATCTTGCCATGGCTGCACTAATGCCATCAGATAAAAAAGAAGAAGAGCCTAACCCGTTTATGGGCGCTTACAGCAACTACAGGTATATGGTTTCAACAGGAAAAGAACAGCCTCTGTCAACCTATTCTGACCGTTTTGACCAGAATGTACTATACAGCATAGCATCTTACAGCAAAGGCGAAATTTTCCTTTCGCAACTGGGTTACCTTATTGGGGAGGATAAGCTGGCTGAAACCTTAAAGCGCTACTATGCCGATTTTAAGTTTACACACCCTACCCCTAACGATATAAAACGTACAGCGGAAAAAGTGAGTGGCGCCCAGCTTGACTGGTACCTTACTGACTGGACACAGACCACCAACACAATTGACTACAGCCTTGAAGTAAATGAAGATGGCAACGCTACCAAAATTGTACTGAAAAGGATAGGACGTATGCCTATGCCTATAGACATAATGGTAGCGTATACTGACGGTACACAGGAAAGCTTTTACATACCGCTGAATATGATGCATTATGTAAAAGATAATCCGTATCCTAAACTGAACAGGACAGTACTTGGCGAATGGGACTGGGGACACCAGACCTATGAATTTAAAATAAATAAGCCAAAGGCTGACATACGCGTAGCGGTTATAGATCCTGCCGAGCTTATGGCTGATGTAAATAAAGAGAATAATGCTTACATAGCAGGATCAAAATAAAAGAGTATTCTGAAAAATTGAAAACCCGGCCATATCAGCCGGGTTTTTTCATAAAAAAACCTCTGACTGTTGCCGTCAGAGGTTCTCAAAACAGATAAAATAGAATAAAAAACCTGTTTTATATAATTGTCGCTAAAAAGTCAGGGTTAGTTGGTTTTCTTAGCCGGTTGTGCCTTCTTTTCGGTTGCTTTTTCTTCCTTAACTACAGCTTCTGATTTTCTTTCAGTAGTAGTTGTTGTAGTTGCTGCTGCCGATGGCTGAAGTTTAGCCTGGTTTGCCGTAGCTGCCTGTGTATTTTGGGCAGGTTGCTGTGGCTGTGTTTGTGTTGTATTTGTAGTAGTCTGGGTTGTGGTTTGTTTTACCGGTTCCTGTGCAAATGCTGCTATACCAGTCAGCATCAGGGCACTTAAAAATAAATTTTTCATTGTAATTATAGTTTTTTTATATGTTGTTGTGCGATGATTGATATAAGCCAACTATAATGCCGTAATAACATTTTTAAAAGACGCAACCATAACTATCTGTAATACAAATACTTATTCTTAAATCTACAATTGCAATCTAAGTTGTTGATTATGTGTATTTTGTAGAAAAGTGTAGAAAAATTATGTAGATAAAACAAAAAAGCGGCTATTTAGCCGCTTTGAAAATATCTTTGTATCAAACCTATATCATCGCATTTACACGTATGCTGGCTTTTACAAGCGCCATAGCCCTTATTTGTGCCATTTCCACATCCTTGTCCTGGTGCTTCTTGTTTTCGCTTACCAGCTTTACACAACCGGGATATTCTGAACGGTGAATATACTTAACCGTAATATACTCCTCATCGCCAACCGATATGCTCAGCAGGTACATTTCGCCCCAAAATATTGAATTGGCAATATCCTGCACTTCTTTATACAATACAATATCACCACTTTTCAGCAAAGGGTACATACTATCGCCCGTAACATATATAGCGCCGTCACAACGCGGCATGTGCGGTATTGATATATGATCAACCGGCTTAACCGATTTATCATTAAATATAGGCACGATACCGGCTACAGCCTCAAGGTCATATAGAGGTATCTGCTGCGTTTCAACATTAGTGTCGGTTTTTAAACGATATGTTTTCACACTGCTGCCCTCATAATCTTCCTGTGGTTCTTCAAGCATATCGCCTGTCCCTGTTAATAGCCATCCCGGATTAATATCATTATATATAGTAAGAATTTTTTCCAGCACGTTCGAACCTATGCTTTTTCCATCCTTAACTGCTTTGGAAATACTCCCGCGGCTTGCTCCCAGCGAATTTTCAAATGCATAATAGCTTATGCCTTTCGCTTCAATATATTGACCTACTCTTTTAGATACCATAACTTTTATTTGTGTGTATTGCAAATATAGGAAAACACTTAATGCGAAAAAAATATCACTAAGATTTTTTTACCACAGCATTTATAATTGGTAAATAGTACCTTTGCACCTGTGGAAAATAACCGATTTACATACCCAAAAACTGAAAAACTGAAAAGCCGCTCAACTATTGACCTGCTTTTTAGCGAAGGTAAATCTGTTGCCAAATATCCGCTACGACTGGTATACGTACCTGTTACTGATGCAACTGTGCCAATACAGACAGGAGTGTCAGTTTCTAAAAAATACTTTAAAAAAGCTGTTGACCGTAATTATTTTAAGCGTGTATTGCGTGAAACCTATCGTTTAAACAGGCATCTGCTTACCGAAAAACTGGACAAACCTTATGCCTTTATGTTCCTGTACCAAACTAAGGACAGGCTTACTTTTGAAGAAATAAACACCAAAACTATACAGCTTTTCGAAAAATTTATCCTGCAGGAAGAGCTGTAGTACTAATTGTATGATTTTTTACGTTATATGTTGAAAATCAAATTTTAGCATAATAAATAAATGCACTTTATACTATTTTCATAGCCTTTAAAAGGTTTCTTTGTGCGCTTGCTGTATATTGGCCATTTATAGTTATTTTCGTAATTGCGTTTTATATTTTACGTAAACAATTGAGAAAAAGGAAAAACCATGATTAAAGGATTTAAAAAAAGATATGTAATACCCGTTGTGGCAGCGGGATTCCTGTTTATAGGCGCCAGTTTTAAAAACGATTTTTTTGAGATTGCCAAGCAGATAGAAATATTTACCACACTGTTTAAAACAGTGAACGTAAATTATGTAGATGAGACCAATCCGGCTGACCTTATGGACAAGGCCATAAAAAACATGCTCAACGACCTTGACCCCTACACTGTGTATTTTAACGAACAGGATGTAGCCAAGTTCAAGATAAACAATACCGGCGAATATACCGGGATAGGCGCCATAGTAACCCGCAAGGGCGGTAAGGTTATAATCCGCGAGCCGTATAAAGATTATCCTGCCGACAAGGCCGGGCTTAAAGCCGGCGATGAGATTACACATATAGGCGATGTAGATCTGTCAACTTTTAAAGAAGATGCGGGCGAACTACTGAAGGGTTCCAAAAACACTAAAATTGACATTAAATACCTGCGCCAGGGCAAGCCCTATTCTACGCAAATTATATTAAGCGAAGTAGAGGTTAAAGCCGTTCCCTATTTTGCAAAAGTGGGTAACGATGTAGG
>JBQGDS010000026.1:0-15490 GCA_052039185.1 Flavobacterium sp. | reverse complement strand
TACAGGAACTGTTGTAGTTTTTCCATATTTTTTTGGCGTGTGGCATCCATTATAAGGAAAAGGTCTACCAGTGCCCAAACTCCAAGTCCACCACATGTTAGCAGCTTACCAATGCCAAGTCCGGTGTCGCCAATAATAAACCTGTCGATACCTAACCCTCCACCAAGTAATGATACTATTAATATTGTGGTTGGGTCTTTAAGCTCAACAGCAGAAATCATTGCCCATTTTGAATCGTCAAGCGCAGTAAGCCTTTCACGGATATAATTTAAATGATGTCCCTGAAAGTATTTCGCGTTCGTCATCAGATACATGTCAACTCTTGGTGAATCCATCTTTTTGTTTTTGGTTTTTTGGTTAATACCGTAAATCTATAAAAATAATTATAATAGTTAAGAAATTCTTAAATTTTTTGCTTAACTTTTACTCAGAATAATTGGCGAAACTTTATGCTAACTTTAAAATTAATATTACTTTTGAAGCGCTTTTTACACACAGATAATTTTTGAGAAAAAAATGGTAAAAGATCTATTTGAAAGGATACAAAAAAATAAAGGCCCGCTAGGGCGTTGGGCTTCACAGGCAGAAGGTTACTACGTGTTCCCTAAGCTGGAAGGGCCATTATCTAACAGGATGATGTTTCATGGCAAAGAGGTAATAAACTGGAGTATTAACGATTACCTTGGGCTGGCCAATCACCCAGAAATACGCAAAGTAGATGCTGATGCAGCTGCTGAATATGGTTCGGCATACCCTATGGGTGCCAGGATGATGAGCGGACATACAACTTTCCATGAACAGCTGGAGCAGGAACTTGCAGCATTTGTTGGTAAGGAGTCGGCTTACCTGCTGAACTTCGGTTACCAGGGTATGGTATCAACTATTGATGCACTGGTTTCAAAAAATGACATTATTGTATACGATGTAGATTCACACGCCTGTATTATAGATGGTGTGCGCCTGCACATGGGTAAGCGTTTTACATACAAGCATAATGATATTGAGAGCCTTGAAAAAAATCTGGAGCGTGCCGTTAATATGGCTGAAACTACAGGTGGCGGCATACTTGTAATTACCGAAGGTGTTTTTGGTATGCGCGGCCAGCAGGGTAAGCTTAAAGAAATTGTAGCCCTAAAGGAAAAATATAACTTCAGGCTTTTGGTAGATGATGCACATGGCTTTGGTACATTAGGTAAAACCGGTGCCGGAGCAGGTGAGGAGCAGGAATGCCAGGATGGTATTGATGTATACTTCTCAACATTTGCAAAATCAATGGCAAGTATAGGTGCATTTGTAGCTGCAGATAAGCATATTATTGATTTCCTTAAATATAACCTGCGTTCACAGATGTTTGCCAAGTCATTGCCGATGCTTTTGGTAAAAGGTGCGCTTAAGCGTCTTGATATGCTAAGGACAATGCCTGAACTTAAAAACAAGTTGTGGGAAAATGTAAATGCCCTGCAAAACGGACTTAAAGAACGTGGCTTTAATATAGGTGATACCAATACTTGTGTTACGCCTGTATACCTGGAAGGAAGTATTCCTGAAGCAATGGTTATGGTAAATGACCTTAGGGAGAATTACAATATTTTCCTTTCGATAGTGGTTTATCCTGTAATACCTAAAGGCATTATCCTGTTAAGGATGATACCTACTGCTACACACACACTTCAGGATATTGAAGAAACGCTTCGTGCTTATGAAGATATACGTGAAAAGCTTGTAAACGGTACGTATAAGAAAATTGCTGCTGAAACCACTGTTGACGTATCGGCAGAGTAATTTTAAAATATACTAATCAATACATCCCGGCTGTACTTGCAGTCGGGATTTTTTTTGGACAAGTTGGACAATAAATAGGATTTTTACATCTTCCTTAAAAATTGTAAACTTTTTTTGATAACTTTATAACTATGTGAAACTTAATTTAATACATAGTTATGAGAAATGCACACTCAGATATTTTGATGGCTTGTTTTATAGCCTGTGAAATATGCGCTTCGGAATGTATAAAACTTGCCAATGAAAATCACAGGCGTTGTATACAGCTATGCCGTGATTGTGCCGAATTGTGCCAACTATGCGGACGCTTTGAAGCACGCGGATCAGAGTTTGGTAATAAGGTAATGGAGTTGTGTGCAGAAGTATGTACAGCCTGCGCTGAAGAGTGCGAAAAATTTGCAGGACATGACCATTGTATTGAATGTGCTGCCCTGTGTAGGCGTTGTGCCGAAATGTGCAGTAAACATTAACGGCATATTAATACATATGGTTTTATTATAAGGACGCTATGCTGTAAATTTGCAATTTTACTAAATACACATGGTTAAGACTGTAATTTTTGATATGGATGGGGTAATTGTTGATACCGAGCCCGTTCATCATTTTGCCTATCACGAGCATTTTAAGCATCTTAATATTGACGTTCCGGCTGAAATGTATGCTTCATTTACCGGTAACTCAACCAAAAATGTTTACCAGAGGATCAAGGAAACTTTTCAGCTGCTTGATGAAGTTGACGGCCTTGTAGATTATAAGCGAGAGCTATTTAATAATGCATTTGACCAGAAAGAGGACCTATACCTGTTACCAGGTGTTAAAGAACTTATTGAAGATTTACACAATAGTGGTATACAGCTGGTGCTGGCGTCATCTTCAGCTAAGGTAACTATTGGCAGGATATTTAAACGTTTTGAGCTTTATCCCTATTTTTCGCATATTGTGAGTGGTGAAGATTTCCCTAAATCAAAACCACATCCTGCTATTTTTGAAAAAGCTGCTGAACTTTCGGGCACACCAAAAGAGCAATGTGTTATAATTGAAGACAGTACCAACGGAGTAAAAGCAGCCAATGCTGCCGGAATTTACTGTATAGGTTATGATAGTGAACACTCAAAATTACAGGATCTTTCTACTGCAGATAAAATAATCAGGCATTTTAATGAGCTGAATGCTGAAACTATAAAAAACCTGCTGTAATGGTAAAGTGCGTAATTTTTGATATGGATGGGGTAGTGGTAAATACCGAACCGTTAAGCCACACATCTAACACTGCTATGTATACTGCGCTTGGTATTACAGTGCCTGATTCGGTATATTCAACGTTTATGGGCAATTCTGATAAGAATATCATCCAGAAACTGAAAAACATGTATGATATAAAGCTTACGCACGAAGAACTGCTTGAGGAAAAGTATAAGTACTTTTTTGACGCTTTTGATAAGGCCGAAGACTTAGATCTGATGCCGGGTGTTAAAGATCTTATCGCCTCACTTTACAGCAAAGGAGTTATGTTACTACTTGCATCTTCTTCATCAAAAAGGAAAATTGAAAAAGTATTTACCCGCTTTGGGCTGCATAAATTTTTTAGCCATGTAGTAAGCGGAGAAGACTTTGAATTTTCAAAACCTGACCCGGCCATATTTAACCAGGCGGTAATGTTGTCAGGTTTTTCAAAAGAGGAATGTATTGTGATTGAAGACAGCACCAATGGTATTAAGGCTGCCAAGGCTGCGGGAATATATTGTGTTGCTTACAAAAGCGGGCAGGGCTTACCGCAGGATGTATCGGAAGCTGACGAGGTAATTACTGACTTTAAAGAATTGAGAATTGAGAATTGAGTTTGCTTTTAAAACATTACTGTACTGCTGCTTTATAAACTTTCAGTGCGCGTTCCCTTGCTTCTTTATGGTCAACTATAGGTGTGTAGCTTAGTTCCTGGAATTCCGGCACCCAGTGTTTAATATACTCTAGGTCTTTGTCAAATTTTTTAGCCTGTTCCATAGGATTAAAAATACGGAAGTAAGGTGCGGCATCTACACCACTGCCGGCTGCCCACTGCCAGTTACCCACATTGCTGGACTGCTCATAGTCAAACAGCTTTTCGGCGAAATAAGCTTCCCCGCGCCGCCAGTCAATCAAAAGGTGTTTGCATAAAAAGCTGGCTACAACCATGCGTACCCGGTTGTGCATTGTTCCTGTAGCATTCAGTTCACGCATTCCTGCATCAACCATGGCATAACCTGTTTTGCCTTCGCACCATGCTTTAAAATCATTTTCACTATCCCGCCATTTTATATTGTCATATTTGGGACGGAAACTTTTAGTAACCGTTTCGGGATAATGCCACAATATCTGCATAAAAAATTCACGCCATATAAGCTCATTCAGAAATGTTTCATTCTTGCTTTCCATAGCTTTTTTTACAAGGCTGCGTATGCTTACAGCGCCAAATCTTAAGTGTGGGCTTAGTTTTGAAGTACCGTCAACAGCAGGGTAATTACGGGTGTCACTATAATTGTCAATTAGTTTTGCCGAAGTGTCGTAATGTGCCGGTTTAATATCCGATTCTTTAAAGCCTATATCGGCAAGGCTCAGGAAAAGATAAGAGTGTGTAATAATTTTATCAAGGCTGTTTTCAGGATGGTGCTGCCTTACCTGATTTTTTTTCAGGTTTTCTTTCCAGCGCTTCATGAATGGGGTATATACAACATAAGGCCCGCCATCATCTTTTACAACTTCGTCTTTTTCAAAGATAACCTGATCTTTAAAAGTTTTAAAATCAATCCCTTTATCGTTCAATAACAGCTTTATTGCTTTATCACGGCTTCTTGCATAAGGTTCATAATCATGATTGGTGAAAACTGCTTTAATGTTATTTTCCTTAATAAGCTTTTTAAAGATATCTTTCGGATTTCCATGAAATACTGCCAGTGATTTCCCATGTTTTTTTAACAGTGTATTTATATCATCCAACAATTTGTGTATAAAGGTAATCCGGTGATCGTCTTTAGGCAGTTCAGCCAATATATTTTTATCAAAAATAAAGACAGGTAGCACATTATCCGCGGAATGTAAAGCTTCGTAAAGGCCTGTATTATCTTCAATCCTTAAATCCCTCCTGAACCAGAATATCGTCATATTGTTTCTTTAAATTCTCCAAAAAGTTCTACCAGTTTTTTATTGCGGAAAGCAAATATCTCCTCCAGTTTTGGCTTAACCAAAATAGGGTGGGCCAAGCGGCCGAATAGTCCCATAGGCAGTTTATAATGTACAATATCTTCCATTTCCACACCGCCGGGAATTTCCTTTAAAAAATGCTTATGGTGCCAAAATTTGTATGGCCCGTAACGCTGCTCATCTACAAAAAAACTTTTGTCCTGTACATGGGTAATCTCTGTAACCCATTGCATTTTTATGCCCAGTACCGGTGTTACGGTATAATGGATGATTTGCCCGGCAAACATTTTGCGGTCATCTCCTGATAGGGTTACAAACCCCATTGAGGGCGGTGTTATTACCGATAAATTTTTAGGATTGGCTATAAAATCCCATGCCTGTTCAAGAGGTATGGGTAATTTTTGTTTTCGGTGTAGTGTGTATAGCATGCCGTAAATTTTAATGTGAAATTAATAAACGCAACGCTATAACTTTACCCTGTGGCAATATTTTTGATGAAGTTTAACAATCGTATAAGCGTAATCATTAATTTTGTAAAAAACACAGTAAAAATCATTTCACATTTATGAAAAAAATATTTATCACCGGAGCATTATTGCTGGCATTAACAACAGGTTTTGCACAGGTTCGTACACCGCAGTCAAGCCCGGCAGCCCATATTGAGCAAACTGTAGGACTTACCGATGTAAAGGTGGACTATTCTCGCCCGAGTGCTAAGGGTAGGTCGGTGTATGGTGAGTTGGTTCCGTTTGGAAAGCTATGGCGTACAGGAGCTAATGGCAATACGGTTATAACTTTTAGCCAGGATGTTGTAATAGCAGGTAAAACCCTTGCGAAAGGCAGCTATGCACTTTTTACTTTGCCGAAGGCTGACAGCTGGGATATTATATTTTATGCTGATACCAATAACTGGGGCCTTCCTGAAAAGTATGAAGATAAGAAGGAAGCGCTTAGGGCTACTGTTAAGCCTGAGTTCCTTAGCCGTAACGTAGAAACCTTTACTATAGGTATCAATAACCTTGATAATGATTATGGTAATATTGAAATTGCGTGGGAGAAAACAATGGTATCATTAAAATTTGAAGTTCCTACACGCAAAATGGCGCTTAGCAGTATTGAAACAGCTATGGCCGGCCCTACAGGTAACGATCTTTTTGCAGCAGCACAATACTACTACCAGTCTGGCGCTGACCAGCAGAAAGCATTAACCTGGATAAATCAGGCGATTGAAAAAATGGCGAAGGCTAATGGTGGCGAAGCTCCGTTTTATGTACTAAGGCAAAAATCGCTTATACAGGCAAAAATGGGTGATAAAAAAGGCGCTATTGAAACAGCTAAACAATCACTTGCAGCTTCAGAAAAAGCGAATAATGCTGACTATGTAAAAATGAACAGGGACTCAATCAACGAGTGGAGCAGGAAATAATTCCTGATTTGTAATATAAAAAAGGCGGTGTTATCACCGCTTTTTTATTATTGATTTATTATTTCAGGTTCAGGTTTATCAGGGTTTTTAAGAAACAGCTGAAAAAGTGATGACAGGACAATGGTAAGCACTGCTCCTATAAAGTTCAGCCAAAGGAAACTTACCACATCTATTGCATAAATGTAAAATATGGCAAGCTGGGTTATTACTGCACCCCAGAATATAGCCTGTGCTTTAACATATTTTATATAGAAAGCAACAAGGAAAATTCCTAACACAGTACCGTAAAATATAGAGCCGATTATGTTAACCAACTGAATAAGGTTTTCAAACAACGTGCCTACACAGGCAAACAATATAGCTATAACACCCCACATTAACGTAAACAGCTTAGTGGCATCTACATAGTGCTTGTCAGTCTTTATACCTTTCACGTTGCGTTTGTAGATATCTATAGCAGTAGTAGAGGCAAGGGCATTTAATCCTGATGCCGAAGATGACATAGCTGCTGAGAATATTACGGCCAGTAGTAAACCTATAAGCCCTTTGGGTAAAAAGTTCAGGATAAAGTAAAGGAACACATAATCCTTGTCGTTGGTCTCTGCTTTTGAGTCTACTTTACTTATCAGTTCTTTTGCCTGGTCGCGCAGGTCTTTCTCACGCGTATTCAGCGCCACCATTTTATTATGAAGCTCAGTATTATCATAATCCTGGCTTAGCTGACGCACATAAAGCATGCTGATTTCTTCCTTTTCTACCGCAAGGTCGGTTAGCTCCTGTTCAAGGGCATTATATTCAGCTTTATAAGGAGAGTTGGTTACAATCTTGGTATTGTTAGGGTTAAAGTGCAGTGGAGCAGAGTGAAACTGGAAAAACACGAACACCATAACGCCTATAAGAAGGATAAAAAACTGCATTGGTACTTTAAGCAGTCCGTTCATAATAAGGCCCATCTGGCTTTCGCGTACAGACTTACCCGAAAGGTAGCGGCCTACCTGTGACTGGTCGGTACCAAAATAAGAAAGCATCAGGAAAAAGCCCCCGGCAATACCGCTCCATATTGTGTAACGTTCTTCAGGATCAAACGAAAAGTTTACAATATTCATCTTATCATTAGCCCCGGCTATGTGCAGTACATTACTAAAGCTAAGATCTTCCGGCAGGTATTGGAATATGATAAAAAACGTAGCCGTGAGCCCTATCATTATAACAAACATCTGCTGCTTGTGGGTTACGTTTACTGCTTTTGTACCACCTGAAAAAGTATATATAATAACCAGTATCCCAATAATAAGGTTCATCAGATTAAGGTTCCATCCCAGTAATGAAGATAGTATAATGGCCGGTGCATATATAGTAAGCCCCGTACCCAGGCCGCGTTGCACAAGGAAAAGGATTGCAGCAAGCGACCGTGTTTTAACGTCAAAGCGCTGTTCCAGGAATTCATAAGCCGTAAAAACCTTAAGCCTGTGGTAAATAGGTATAAACGTAATACATATAACTACCATGGCAATAGGGAGCCCGAAATAAAACTGTACAAAGCCCATACCATCATGATAGGCCTGTCCGGGTGTAGAAAGAAAAGTAATGGCACTGGCCTGCGTAGCCATTACTGAAAGGCCCACCGTCCACCAGGGGGTTTCGTTATTGCCTAATATATATTCTTCTACATTTTTGCTGCCACGCGTTTTAATCACGCCATAAACTACTATGAATATAAGGGTTACACTAAGGATAATCCAGTCTATAAAGTGCATGCTATGAGTAGATTTGCATTAGGAAATAAAACAAAAGTATGTAGATGATATTGAGTAGCAATACCAGAGAGTAGCTTTTTTTCCAAGACGACGGATTATCTTTCATACTTTAGCTTTTTTTATAAGACACATTTAAGCTGTATTTGTTACAGTTTACCAATGCCTATAAGGTTTGCCATAAGCCTGTATGCCCCGGAAACGCCTTCGGGCAGTTCGCGGAAAAAGCTAAGGCCGGTGTAAATATAGTAACCTTTGCCATGCTTTGCGACAAGAAGGGCACCTTTTTTAGCGCTTTCACCTTTATCGTGAGATGATAATACAGGCGTAAACTCTTTTCCCCAATCATCAGGGTAATATAATCCCTGTTCCTGAACCCAGCCTGTAAAGTCCTTTTCGGTAATCTTATTAGGGTAATTTAAAACACTGTGTTTCGGCTCAAGAAAAGTAACTTTGGCATTCTCCTCGGTAACCCTGTCACGCGAAATACGTAGTGGGTAAGGAGCAATATCACGCGTTACCAAATCGCCTGTAGTGTTATATTGCACGATCATGTTTCCACCATTTGCAACATAATCAAATAATACTTGTTGTTTGTACACAATATTATCCAGCGTGTTATAGGCACGAATACCCATTATCACGGCATCAAACTGTTTTAGTGCTTCTGCATTAATGTTTTCAGGTGTAAGCATTGATACCTCATAGCCCATTTGCTTCAGGCTTTCGGGGATATTATCACCCGCACCCATAACATACCCTACACGGCTGCCTTTTATTTTAAGGTCGGCTTTAGTGAATTTAGCTATGGAAGGCAGTAGTACCTGCTGGCTGTAAATGTGCGGATAGTTAATAATGATCTGTTCCCTGTCAAATTCTTTACCGTCAACAACTGCAATGGCTTTTGCTGTTGACTCTGTTGCGTTTGCCGGTGGTGTTACCTGAAAGCTAACTGTGCTTTCACTGCCTTTTTTTGAAAGCTCAAACGGTACAGATGCCGGGCTTACTTTCCAGCCTTGTGGTAATTCCAGGCGCAGCTGCCCTTTGGCATTATCTTTACCTGCCTTTATTTTTACGCTTACTGTTTGTGCGGAATTGTCCTTAAACAATTGTACTTTATTAAGTATCTTACTTGTAACCTGTGGTATAATATCAAGAGGCTGATATACTTCGCCGTGTACAGGATCGCTCGTTTTGTAAATAACGGTACGCTCAAAAGGTAATAATGTACCTTCTATTTCAACATCAAAACGAAGCTTTATTTCCCGGATTATGTCCGGCATGCCAATTTTTTGTAGGTCATCAACCCTGTACATTCCCGATGTGCCCTGTTCGGTCAGCCAATAAGGTGATGTATACGCTGCCGTTACAGGTATTACAGCATCAATAACACCATCATTATCAACGTTGTTGTTCAGTATTGTGTTTTGGGGTATTGCTTTATTTTCAGGAAGCAGGGTAACCGATTTTAATGTCATACCTACACCACAACGATTTACAGCTTCCCATTTTATTTTGGCTGTACTCCCCGGCGTAGCCGACTGGTTTTCTACAGAAGCTTCAAGAAACAACCCACTGCATGCAGCTATGATTTCCCTGATCTCATTTTGTTTTACTGCTTTCCAGTGATTGTCATCAAGAGCAGTAATCATATTGTACACTTTTACAAGTGCAGGGATGGAGGCTGACGGCTTATTGAAATTGAAGTTTTTGATAATTGCGTTTACGGCTTCGCCAATTGCTTTACCGCCTTTTACACGATTCCATGAAGTGTCGATACCTTCAAAAAGGTTTTGCTTGTCTTTTAGTTCGTCGCCCTTTGTAAGCTCAAGGTATTCCATATCATCGCCTCTTGCACCGCTGGTACCAAAGCCCTGTGATTTATGCTTACTGCGGCTGAGCGCGGCAATTTCCTGGTTCGATTTACCCAGAAGAGGATAGTAAGTGCCTGTTTGCAGGTTGATGTATTTTGATTTATCGGCCTTTTCAAATTTATCTTTCCCGCCGAAAAACCACCATGAAACGTTGAAAAGTACCCTTTTGGGTTGCCATGTAGTTGTGTACTTTAGCTGACCGGGCTCATAACCGGGATTATTGGCAAGGGTAAAAGCTTCCTGCGTAAGCATAGCGGAAGAAGTATGGTGTCCATGGGTTGTTCCCGGCGACCGGTGGTCAAACCTTGTTACAATAACATCGGGCCTGAACCTGCGGATAACCCACACCATATCGTGCAATACTTTATCTTTTTCCCATATTTCCAGTGTTTCATCCGGCATTTTTGAGTAACCGAAATCATTGGCACGGCTAAAAAACTGCTCGCCGCCATCTATTTTACGTGCCTCAATAAGTTCCTGTGTGCGGATAACGCCAAGCAATTCCCTAAGTTCAAGGCCTATAAGGTTCTGGCCACCATCGCCACGTGTAAGCGAAAGATAGCCTGTGCGGGCTTTTTTATCGTTGGCCAGGAACGAAATCAAACGGGTATTTTCATCATCAGGGTGTGCTGCAATGTATAATGCCGTACCCAGAAAATTCAGTTTTTCCAGCTTGCAGTAGATTTCAGAAGATGTTGGCTTTTCCGGTTGGGCAAAGCTAAAAGTATAAGCTAAAAGCAGTAAATACAGAATTGTGTTTCGCATGGTTTTAATCGAAAAAATCTTTTTCTTCCTGCTTTAGCGGCACAATAGTTACGCTTTTTTGAAGCAGGAGGCTGTTAGGGTAGGTTATCATTTCGCCTTCCTGTGTGCGCAGTATAGTGTGAAAGGCTTTTATATCTTCAATCTGTGCTTCGATAGGGAAGTCTTTGTCGTGTATTTTTATTACATCGCCAATACGGAATGGAAATGAAAAAAACAGGATAATACCTGATGTTACGTTACTGAGAATGGACCATTGTGCAAAAAATGCGACGCCTATAACAGCAAATGTTGCCGAGAACAGTGTATAGAGATCATCAGTTTTTACACCCCAGATACCAAAAATTACTATAAAGAAAAGAATGGTCATGAAGATATCAATGTATTTTGATATCAGGTTGGTGCGGTGTTCTGAAAGATGTGACAGACGGGAATACCTGCGGGTAAATTTTTTGACGAAAAAGCTGACTACCACAAAAAATGCTACGGCAATAATTGTGCTTAAACCTTTCCGAAAGTATTCATTTTCAATCATGAGTCTTTTATACTGAAGTTATATAAGTGTTTGTAAAGCTTATCTACCGGCAGGCCCACAACATTATTGTAAGAACCTTCTACACGGGCAATGGCCACCAGCCCTATCCATTCCTGAATACCATATGCGCCGGCCTTATCAAAGGGTTTATAATTATCAAGGTAATACTTTATCTCTTCATCCGAAAGGGAATTGAAAGTTACCTTAGTGACATCATTAAATGTATTGGTGTTTTCATCATTACGAATACATACTGAAGTTATAACTTCATGTGTTTTTCCTGAAAGTGATTTCAGCATTACAAAGGCATCATCATAGTCTTTCGGCTTGCCCAAGGCTTTACCCTCGTGCCACACAATAGTATCGCTGGTAATAAGGATCTCGTCTTCTGCCACTTTGCCAAAAGCTGCAGCTTTAAGCTCGGCAAGGTAATCAGTAATGTCGCCGGCTTGAAGGTGCTCAGGGTAAATTTCTTCTACATCTTTTAAGCGGATCTCAAAATCAGCGCCCAGTTCTTTCATGTACTGCTGCCTGCGCGGTGAACCCGATGCCAGTATAACTTTATAGCCTTTGAGTAACTCTTTAAGCATTGTTTGCAATATTTAAATTGATAACGATTACCGATAGTACTGCAAAAACCATGACAACTTTAAGCACCACTGCAAGATGGCCATACTCTGACGAGGTTTTAGCGCTCCATATTTTTATAAGGAAATAAATAAGCGGGCCAAGTACAAAGGCAAGAATATAACCGAGTGCCCATACCAGGTTTACAAGATAGGCCTGTGTATAATATAGCAGTAAGCCTACCGGAATTATTGCCAGCGCAAAAACCACTTTATTGGTACGGTCTTTACCCAATGCAATAGGCAAAGTGTTTTTTCCTGAATTATAATCAGTATCAGTATTTCTGAGGTCGTTAACAAAGGTGTAAATCAGTACCAGCAGGAACCCGAACACAGCATAATCCAGTAACAGCATGAACATGGTGGTGAAATATTGTTTTGTCTCCAGAATGAGGAAGGGATAAAAGTTGTATACCCCAATCATTAGTATTGAGAGTCCTGCAGCCAGTGCAGTCAGCACATTCCCTACAACCAGCGTCTGCCTGAAGTTGGTTATTGAAAAATACAGCATGGAAGCGGTAATTACAAATGCTGCCATGAACTCGGTTTTGCCTATAAAATTTGACAGATAGTAGCCAATGCCCAGTGCAACTGCGTTAAGTGCTATGTAGATATTATATCCCTTATTTTCGGATAATGTGGCCGAATATTTATCGTTAGTAACATGCTCAATAATTGATCCGGCAGCAGCTATGAGCAATGCAGCTGATACAAACAGCGCATATTGCCAGTGATTCAGCGCCAGCGGTAAACCGGGCTGCTGCTCAAGGAACCCGTAACGGAACACCAGCAGGGTAAAAGCAAGCAATATTAAATTTTCAAAACCTATAAGTTTCAGTAGTTTCATTTACGTATTTCTGTTTTGGTATCTTTTATAATATTTTGGTGTTTAGTCGTAGCGCGCATTAAAATGTTCCATCCAGCGCCCCTGTACTTTCATAACCTGCTCAATAACATCGCGAACGCAGCCATGTCCTCCTTTTACATGTGATATGTATTTACTTATGTTTTTAATTTCCGGCGCCGAATCCTGCGGGCAGGTTGGCAGCCCTACCAGCTGCATTACATGATAGTCAGGTATATCATCACCCATGTATAACACCTGCTCAGGCTTTATATTGTAAATGTCAATAAACTCATTAAAAGTTTCCACTTTGTTTGGCACGCCCAAATGAATATCGGTTATACCAAGGTTACGCAGGCGTATGCGAACCCCTTCATTTTTTCCGCCTGAGATGATGCAAACTGTGTAGCCGTTTTCTACAGCGGCTTTCATGGCATAACCGTCGCGTATGTGCATATTGCGTAGCATTTCGCCATCTGGGGTTACATGTATGGTACCATCGGTAAGCACACCGTCTACATCAAATATAAACGTGGTGATATCGTTCATCAGTTCTTTATAGCTTTTTGACATTGCTGTTTTGTATGGATTGTGTTAGCAGTTTATATATTTCTTGTTGGTTTTTATCACTAAGTAAATCAAGGTGCCTTTCAATTGTCTTACTGTCATTTCTTACAGCAGGGCCGGTTTGTGCCGCTACAGGTTCAAGATACCGGATTTTATCGGCAGTTTCCAGTATCAGTGGTTTCAGTATATCAAAAGGAATGGCATTTTCAGTACAAATAGTGCTTCCTAATGTGTACATGTGGTTAGTAAAGTTGCTTACAAATACAGCAGACACATGCAATGCCTGCCGCTGTACAGATGATATATTGTGTACTGACCCGGATATACCCTCAGCCAGTTCCTGCAGTAAATTATAATCACTTTCCCCCTCACTTTCAAGGCAGATAGGTATTGTGCTGAAATCAACCGATTTATCTTTTGAAAATGTTTGCAGCGGATAGAAAACGCCCCTTCGGTTTTTACTATTAAGGTATTCCATGCCTGTGCTGCCCGATGTGTGCACTACAAAGCGTCCTGAAAATGGCAGGCTTGCCGAAACTTCAGCTATTGCATTATCGCTGACCGAGATAATATAAATATCAGCAGGTAGGATTTGAGAGTAATCGTCTGTAATTTTTTCTTTATCAAGTAAATGAAAAAGGGCAGAGGGTTTCCTGGCAAATGCCTGTACAACCTCTGCATTCGCAGAATTGTTAAAAGCACGTATAAGGTGTTGCGCCACATTTCCGGAACCGATAACCACTACTTTAATCATGGTTGCTAAATTATTAAAAAAAGCCGTCACTAAGAAATTAATGACGGCTACAGGCTATTGTATGGTTGTAAGTTTATTTCCTTACCCACGAATTATCATTGATATCAATATCAGGAAGGAACCTGCCCGGGTCAATATCTATAGCTTTTATTTTTTTAGGCGACCTTACCAGGTAATTCCACTCGTTGGTGCGTTGCCATACCTCTACAGGCAAGGTTTTTATTTCCTGCGTATCATCTTCATACACTATTTTAAATACAACAGGCATGGGCAGCCCGCCTTTATTTACAAAGCTTATCACGCTTGAGTCTTTATAGTCCTTAACATCTGTAATGCCAAGGTCTACATTTTCGTTTTCAATGAACCAGCCACGCCAGAACCAGTTCAGGTTTTCGCCTGCTCCGTTTTCCATTGCACTGAAAAAATCACTTGGCTGCGGGTGCTTGTACGCCCAGTTTTTAATATAAGCCTTAAAAGCATTGTCAAAACGCTCATGCCCCAATATGTATTCACGCAACATGATCAAGCCTGTTGCCGGTTTGTAATATGCTGTAAAAGCAAGGTTCATAGGTTTTGCAACATCAGGATACGTTGCTATACTTTCCCTGTTTTTCCATTTAAACCAGTGCACGCGGTTACGGCTTTTTGCAATATCGGTAGGATACTCTCCATTATTAAATGCAAGCGTACTGTAATAATTTATAAAGGTATTAAAACCTTCGTCCATCCAGGCATGGCGGCGCTCGTTAGAGCCTACTATCATAGGGAACCAGTTATGGCCAAATTCGTGATCGGTCACGTCCCACAGGTCAGCCCCTGAGCTGCGTGCACTGCAAAATGATACACCCGGATATTCCATACCTCCTGCATTTGATGCCACGTTTACCGCCGACGGGTAAGGATATTCAAACCATGTTTTTGAGTAATGCTCTATAGAACCTTTTGTATATTCGGTAGAGCGACCCCAAGCATTATTGCCTGCTATTTCAAGGCTGTAAGCCGATTGTGCGATTGCTTTTTTCCCGCTTGGCAGGTTAATGCGTGCCGCATCCCAAACAAAAGCTTTTGAAGAGGCAAAAGCTACATCACGTGTATTTTTCATACGGAAATGCCATGTAAGCTTACCATTTTGTACCGGTCTTGTTACAGCAGGGTTTCCTGCCTCTTCCTTTGTTATTATATATACTGTAGCATCACTATTGGCAGCCTGAGCAAAACGGTTTAGCTGTGTTTTGGTAAGTACCTCTTTGCTGTTAATAAGCTCTCCCGATCCTACAACTATATGGTCATAGGGTACGGTTATCTTATAATCATAATCGCCATACTCGCAGTAAAATTCGCCTGCTCCAAGATACGGTTCAATATTCCAGCCATTCACATCATCATATA